>JBKEAX010000038.1:0-10870 GCA_047972825.1 Hyphomicrobiaceae bacterium
GATGAACCCACAGTCTCACTCGATGTCCAATCAACCGGTTTACTGGCCGGCGTGATCGAAAGCCATTTGGCCACGGGTGGACTTGTGGTTGCTGCAACCCATTTGCCGCTGGGGTTGGCGAATGCCCGCGAGCTGAAACTCGGCGCCAAGCCGACAGCCGCGCCGTCCGGAGGGGAGGCGTTGGGATGAACGGTTTCGTAACCCTTCTCAAACGCGATCTTCTGCTGGCTGTCCGCGAAGGTGGCGCACTCGGCACCGCACTTGGCTTCTATTTGATTGTTGTCACGCTGATGCCGCTGGGGCTCGGGCCCGACCTCAACTTGTTGACCCGCATCGCCCCAGGCATACTCTGGGTTGCGCTGTTACTGGCAGCTCTCCTCTCGCTGCCACGCCTGTTCGAGGCTGACCATGACGATGGCTCTTTGGATATTTTAGCCCTCGGCAGCCTGCCGCTTGAGCTCGTCGCGGCGTCCAAATCGCTGGCCCATTGGATCTCGACGGGAATTCCGCTGGCGCTAATGGCGCCCATCCTCGGCATCCTGCTCAACCTGGAAGCACGCGCCTACCCGCTCGTTATCGGCACCATGCTGGCAGGAACACCAGCAATCAGCTTTTTGGGCTCAATCGGTGCCGCCCTCACCCTCAAAACCCGCCGTGGAGGCCTTCTTCTCGCTCTGCTGGTGCTGCCGTTCTATGTGCCCACGCTGATATTCGGCATTTCGGCCATAAGCGCCGCCCTCACGTCACCGCAGGGGTTCCAGGCCTCTTTCCTGATCCTGATGGCGATTTCCCTGGTGTCGATGGTGCTTGGGCCGTTGGCTGCCGCCGCTGCCCTGCGTCAGCACATGCAGTAGCCATTTTCCTGCGACCCCTATTTTCGGGCGCCGTTGTGCCTTGCCATTCTCGCGTTGAATTCCCAACTTCCTCTGTACAGTTACGGGAATACACAACCTGAGGGAACACCGTCAGTCTCATTCGTCATGTTTGCGAGGGGATGTTCTGGCGGCTGAGATGAACATGGCACTCAAGGATACAGCGGACAGCTATGGCGCGATCACGCGCTGGTTGCATTGGCTGATGGCGCTCGCAATGGTTGCATTGTTCGCACTGGGGCTCTGGATGGTGGGTCTGACATATTATGACCCCTGGTATAATCGGGCTCCACAATTTCACAAAAGCGTCGGTATGGTGTTTCTCGCCGCACTGGTGGCGCGTGTGCTGTGGCGGTTCATCAATCCAAAACCTGAACCCGAAACACATTCGGCACTTGAACGCCACACCGCCACGCTCGTTCATTGGAGCCTGTATGCATTGCTGTTCGCGCTGTGCATCTCAGGTTATCTGATCGCCACGGCAAAAGGCCAGCCAATCGCCATTTTCAGCGGTTTTGAAATCCCTGCAATCTGGAAACAGGATGGCCTGGAAACGCCCGCGGGTGTCGTGCACGAGTGGCTTGCCTGGATCACCATTGCGCTCGCTAGCGTGCATGCGGCAGCTGCATTCAAGCATCATTTCTGGGACCGTTCGCGCACTCTGGTGCGTATGTGGCGCGGGTGACGCCGCCGCTCCCAAAGTTTGCACGTGTCGAAGAATTCACAATTCCCACCCCCCAAATAAGGAGATGAAACATGAGACGTTCGAAGCTGACAAGCGCCCTCGGGCTTTCAGCACTGGCCATCACCCTGCTTATGCCCGTCGCTCCGGTATCGGCAGCTGATTATTTGATTGACGAAAAAGGCGCTCACGCCTCGATCAATTTTCGCGTCAAGCATTTGGGCTTCAGCTGGCTGACGGGCCGGTTCGACAAGTTCTCTGGAACATTCAGCTATGACGAGGCCAAGCCCGAAGCCTCCAAGATTCGCGTAGAAATCGATGTGGCGAGCCTGAATTCAAACCATGCCGAGCGGGACAAGCACCTCAGGGCAAACGATTTTCTCGACGTGGCAAACCATCCGACCGCTGTCTTTGAATCGACCTCCGTCACGCCGGATGGGAACGGCAAGGCCAAGATTGCCGGCAAATTGACGTTGCGGGGCGTCACCAAGGATATCGTTATTGATGCTGAACACATTGGCGGCGGCAACGATCCATGGGGCGGTTTTCGCAACGGTTTTGCGGGCAAGGTCAGTCTGCCGTTGAAGGACTACGGCATTCCCTATGACCTTGGACCGGCCTCCCAAGAGGTCGAACTGGACCTCAACGTAGAGGGAATTCGCCAGTAGCGGGGCGCTTTGCCACGCAAAATTGCGTGCGGTGCGGGCCGATGTCGAATTGCGCTTTTTGCGCACAGGGTTTAGTCCAATGTCATGACGACGAAGGACACGACATCGCAGAGCTGGACCCAGCGTTTGGCCAATCCGACGCGCTTCATGGCGCTGTCGGGCAAGATACTGCCGTGGCTGAGCGCCGCGGCAGTAGGCGTCATCGTTTACGGATTGTATTTGACGTTCTTTGTTGCCCCGCCTGACTATCAGCAGGGCGAGACCGTCAAGATCATGTTCATCCATGTGCCTTCCGCCTGGCTGGCCATGATGGGCTATCTCATGATCGCCATCTCCAGCTTTGGCCTGTTGGTCTTCCGCCACCCCCTGGCCGATGTTTCGGCCAAGGCGGCTGCGCCAATCGGTGCCGCGTTCACATTGCTGGCACTCATCACCGGTTCGCTTTGGGGCAAGCCGATGTGGGGCACCTATTGGGTGTGGGATGCACGGCTCACGTCCGTTCTGATCCTGTTTTTCCTTTATCTGGGGCTCATGGCCCTGCGCTCGTCGCTGGATGACGAAGCGCTCGCCGCAAAACAAACGGCGGTCTTGGGTTTGGCCGGCGTTGTAATCCTGCCAATCATCAAGTTTTCGGTCGATTGGTGGAACACGCTGCACCAGCCCGCCAGCGTCGTGAAGCTGGATGGTCCAGCCATTCATTCCTCGATCCTTGTGCCATTGATGGTGAACGCCGTTGGTCTTTCATTGTTGTTTTTCGCGCTGCATTTGAAGGCCATGCGCAACGAGGTATTACGCCGCCGCGTCAAGGCGATGCGAATGGCAGAGGTAAACGATGCTGCACACAGCCATGATGCAGCAACAGCAACGGCTGGTTGAGGGGAAGGTTTGAGTATGGAACTTGGGCCGCATGCCGTGTTCATATGGGCGTCCTATGCCGCCGTGGTGGTTGTCCTGTCCATTCTGATTGCATGGCTCGTTTGGGATGGCCGCCGGCAGCGCCGCATGTTGGAGGACCTGCAATCGCGCGGCGTTCGCCGTCGTTCGCAGCGATAAAGGCACGCTGGGCGCTCCGTGAAAAGTGAACGTGATCCTCGATAAAAAACAACAACAAGCAGCAGGGATGTAGTTTTCCATGAGCCTTGAGCAAGACAACGCTGCAACTGGCGCAACTGGCTCTGGTGCCCGCATCCATGCGCAGGCCCCGCAGCCAAAACGTCGGTCGGGCTGGGTCGTATTGCCAGTGGCAATGTTCATCGGCCTTGCCATCATGTTCGCCTTTGCGCTGTTCTCCGGTGATCCCTCCAAGCTGCCATCAGCGCTAATCGGTCGGGCTGCTCCCAATGTTGACTTCGCGCCGCTCGAAGGCCTGCAACGTGCTGGCCAGCCGGTCCCAGGTTTCGCCGCAAAGGAGCTGGCAAATGGAGAGGTGCATCTCGTCAACTTCTGGGCGTCATGGTGCATACCCTGCGTCCAGGAACACCCGATGCTGATTGAACTCGCCAAACAGACCGGGGTTCCAATACTGGGCATAAACTACAAAGACGCCACGGCAGATGCCCGCCGTTTCATCGGCCGCTATGGCAATCCCTTCAAGGCAGTTGGAATTGATCCGCAGGGGCGCGGTGCGATCGAATGGGGTGTTTACGGAATGCCAGAGAGCTTCCTGATCAGCAAGGACGGCCGCATTCTCTACAAACACGTTGGCCCCATCACGCCGGCCTCACTGGCCGAAAACATCGTTCCGAGGATTGAAAAGGCGCGCCAAGTCGCACCACCTGCAAAGTAGCAGCAGTCCTACGACTGAAACGCTCTATAGCTCGAAGTAATTGCCCTTCAATGGGTTGAGCACGAGAAGCGAACCGCTTGCGATATCGAAATAGGTGCCGTGCAGTGATAACCGGCCCTTCGCTTCCAGTTCTTCAATAAAAGGAAACGTTCGCAAATTCTTGAGCGAGGTTTTGATGGTTTCAAGCTCCAGCGCCCTGAGGCGCTCCTTGGCCGGCAAGCCTTGATGCCTGGCCAGAACATTCAGTCTGGCCTCATCCAACATCGACATCCACTTTGAGATGAACAATGCTTCGGTCTGCTTTGCTGCCGCTTGCTCTAGAGCCGCTTTTACACCACCGCATCCGGAATGCCCCATAACGACGACGTGTTTGACCCTGAGATTCAGTATCGCGAATTCCAGCGCCGCTGACACACCGTGGAAATTGCCATCCGTCTCGTAGGGCGGAACAAGGTTGGCCACGTTGCGCATGACGAACAGCTCACCCGGCATTGCGGAAAAGATCGTCTCAGGATCAACCCTGCTGTCGCAGCACGAAACGATCATCACGTCCGGGTTTTGTCCATACGTGGCTAGTTCCTCGTATCGGTCAGAGTTCGGCGTGAAATGTCTGAATTTGAAGCGTTGGTAACGGTCGGTAAGGTGCTCGGGAAATTGCGACATGGGTTTGATCAGCCTCTTCGTTTTGGTCGCCTTGTTAGGGTCCGGACCCTAGCGTATGTTCAGCCGAAGTGTATGCGGTTCGGCATGAAGAACACCGCGAGAAATAAAAGAAAATAGATCGCGTTCGCGGTGCCGTGAAAAGTGAACGTGATCTAGGTTGAGCATGGTTAGCCGAACACGGCAGGAGTGTCGAGACATGCTCGCCTCATAGAGGTTTCAAACGGACGCGACATTCGGCATCATCCGCCCATCTCTGGCACTTCATCTCTGATTGCTTTGAAAATTGGCCCAGAAATCGCGACGGACCTCAATCATCCCCCACCACCACTTGGGCTGGCAGAGATTCCGCTTCCACAATCTGCGAAAGTCCTGCCACGAGGTGCAATTCATCCGCGTCAAGGCTGTCTTCAATGACAACTTGAACGCCAGCGGAGGCCTTGGCGGTTGCCTCACCAAAGCCGCACCCGGCAAGCACGTGCCCAAGCACCAGCGCGGCCAACACATCTCCCGTGCCATGGGGCACGGCAGCCAGGCGTGAAGTGGCAAACATCAATGCCTCATTACTGTCGCTTGAAACATTGGCGATCATTCCGCTTTCCGCCGGTACGGACGTCACCACGACCAACTCCACACCAATACTATCGGCAGCCAGGTCCGCGTCGTTCGCGTTTTCCACGGCCACTCCAGTTAACCAGGTGAGTTCAAACCGGTTTGGCGTCACGATGTCGGCAATTGGCAGTAGCCGGTCGCGTATGGTCCTTGCCACATCCTCCACGACGTAAAGCCCATCAGGATCATCTCCCAACACCGGGTCACACAGGTAGAGCATCTCCGGAAGCATAGTCGCGAGGCGTTCCAGTTCCTCAGCGACCAGTTCGGTCACTTCGGCATTTGGCATGTATCCGGTAATCACGGCATCAACAGACTCAAGTGTTCCGTTGGCCCGCAGAGCTGACAATATGCCCGCAATATCGCCTGCTTCCATCGCAACTCCGCGCACGTGGGAGTGGCCATTGTGGCATGACAGTACGACGGTCGGCACCGCAATCACCTCATGTCCGAATGCTTGCAGCACGGGGACGATCGCGGCAAGGCCGACATGGCCGGACGCGACATAAGAAGAAATGGCAAGGATGCGGGCCATATCGACTATCCTTTCTGTTGGCCGTCTCCGTCGGAATTGCCCTGCCGTAAAGGGGCTGAGCGATTTGGAGCCTAGCCAGACCTTGGTGGACTTGAATTTCAAGGTCGCCAGACTAGTGTGCACTGCAAAACAACGTTTCGAACCACCATCTTGCTTGATACGGCGCTTGTGCCCGTCCAGCCACGGCACCTGCAACGATAAAATCGAAGAGACAAAAACGGACAATTAAAGAGGTAGTTAAAAATGACGGTCCGACCGCGCCGCAGTGTACTTTATATGCCAGGCTCAAACTCCCGTGCTCTGGACAAAGCCAAGACGATACCCGCCGACGCCCTCATCCTTGACCTGGAAGATGCCGTCGCACCCGACGCCAAGACCGAAGCCCGCGATAAGGTCTGCGAGGCGGTCGCCAGTGGCGGCTATGGCAAGCGTGAACTGATTATTCGTGTCAACGGGCTGGAAACGCCTTGGGGCGCTGATGATCTTTTTGCAGCGGCCAAGGCGGCACCTGACGCAATCCTGGTGCCCAAAGTTGGCCGGCCAGGCGACATCATATCGGCGGCAAAGGTGCTGACCGCCGCCCATGCGCCTGAGAAAACGAAAATCTGGGCGATGATGGAAACGCCCATGTCGATTCTCAATGTGCGTGAAATCGCCATGGCTGGCATCGAGCGTGAGCACCGTCTCACCTGCATGGTAATGGGCACGAACGATCTGCTCAAGGAAAGCCATGCCCGCGCCTACAAGGATCGTTTCGCGGTCGTGCCATGGCTATCGATGACCATTGTTGCCGCTCGCGCCTATGGTCTCGACGTTCTGGATGGTGTCTACAACGATTTCCGCGATGAAGAAGGCTTCCGTGCCGAAGCTGAACATGGCCGTACGCTCGGCATGGATGGCAAGACGTTGATACACCCCGGTCAGGTTCAGGCTGCCAACGAGACGTTCTCACCGTCACAGGCAGAGGTCGAGTGGTCACGCAAAATCATTGCCGAGTTCCAGAAACCGGAAAACGAAAGACTCGGAGTCATTACGGTCGAAGGCAAGATGGTGGAACGCCTGCACTTGGTGATGGCCGAGCGTACCGTCGCCATTGCTGAAGCAATAACTGAACTTGAAGCAACCGGCTGAAACCTCTTCAGTTCCGAAGAAAATGCGTTTCAGAAAGTTGGCTCTTTACGAAGAACGAGATCATGCAGGCATCCAAAACGAATCCCGGCAACTACTTTGAGGATTTCAAGTTCGGTCAAGTCCTCACCCACGCCACGCCGCGAACGGTGAGCGAAGGCGACCTTGCACTTTACATGAGTCTATACGGCCCACGCTTTGCGGTGCAGTCGTCTGATGCGTTTGCCAAGGCTATCGGTTATCCGCGAGCCCCCGTTGACGATCTCCTCGCCTTCCACATCGTGTTCGGCAAGACGGTGCCTGACATTTCGCTCAATGCGATAGCCAACCTCGGTTACGCTGATGGCCGCTTCGTCAAGCCTGTTTATCCAGGTGATACGCTTTCAACCACGTCGGAAGTGATCGGTCTCAAGGAGAATTCAAATGGTGAAACCGGCACGGTCTATGTCCGCTCGACAGGACGCAACCAGTCGGGCGAGATCGTTGTTGAATACACGCGCTGGGTCATGGTCAGGAAACGCGACAAGGCCGCACCGCCCCCCGAAGCAGTTGTGCCTGAACTGCCTGCTTCGGTGGCACCGGACAAACTCGGCCAGGCTGTCCCAAAACTCGAAAACGCGGCTTACAACGATACCCTCGCCGGCTCGCCGTTTCGCTGGGGTAATTATGAGGTCGGCGAAAAGATTGACCACGTTGACGGCATGACGCTGGAAGAAGCCGAACACCAGATGGCAACGCGCCTCTATCAGAACACGGCGAAAGTCCATTTCAACCAGCACACCGAAGCCAAGGGCCGCTTCGGCAAACGCATCGTCTACGGCGGTGTTGTTATTTCCCTGGCCCGCGCTTTGTCCTTCAATGGCCTTTCAAACGCTTTCCATGTCGCCGCCATCAATGCCGGCCGCCATGTCGCGCCATGCTTTGCCGGAGATACTGTCTACGCTTGGTCAGAGATTTTGGATAAGGCTGAAATTCCCGGCCGCACGGATATTGGTGCTTTGCGTACCCGTCTGATTGCAGTCAAGAATCAGAATTGCGAGGCGCTGCCCTACAAGACCGAAGATGGCAAATACGCCGATAGTGTTATCCTCGACCTGGACTTGTGGCTGGCGCTTCCGCGCTAAAATCAAGGCTTTGTACGATCCCGAAGTGCTGGCCAAACAGGCTTCAAGACGGTGGGCGTGCCGCCTGATACCCCAGCGCCTATGTCATTCGACGAATTGCCGCGCTGCAGCAGGCGCGCTAAAAGCGCTACGAAACACTTTGAGGACACACCATGGCCGATGCCAAATCGGTGCGCGGGGCACGGCGAGAGCGCCCGATGTCTCCCCACCTCCAAGTCTACACCTTGTTGATCAACATGGTCGCGTCGATGCTGCACCGTGTCTCAGGGGCGGCACTGTATTTCGGCGCATTGCTGTTTGCCTGGTGGTTGATGGCGGCAGCGATCGGTCCAGAGTATTTTGATTTCGTCAATGGTCTGTTCGGCGCCTGGTATGGCCGCATCGTTTTGCTCGGCCTCTCCTGGCTGTTGATCCTGCACGCGCTGGGCGGGATACGCCACTACATTTGGGATTTGGGCCGCGGCTACGATCTGAAGACGATCGATAAATTGTCGTGGGGAACACTGATCCTTTCCGTCGTTCTGACAGGCATCATCTGGCTTGTTGCCAGTCTGGCCAGTCCGGTTATGGCACCGGTAACAGGATAGTTTCAATGAACATGCGAACCCCGCTCAAGAACGCGCGCCGCCTCGGCTCGGCACATGAGGGCGCAGACCATTTCTGGCAGATACGTGTCTCGTCTATCGCTGTGTTGGTGTTGTCGCTCGTGTTCGCCTGGGTTGTGGCCACCACGGCTGGCGCCGATTACGCCACGGTTAAAGCAACCTTGGGTCATCCTTTTGTCGCTCTGTGCCTTGGCTTGCTGTCCATCGCCATGGCCGTCCATATGAAGCTTGGTATGCAGGTCATCATAGAGGACTACGTGCACGGCGAGTTCGGCAAGATCGCATTTCTCGTGCTGAATACATTCTTTTCATATCTTGTCGGCGCAGCTTGCGTGCTTGCGCTGGTAAAGTTGAGCTTGGGAGCTTGATGGAAATGGCAAAGACCCAGGCACCAGCCATCAACGGCAAGGCTTATCCAGTCACCTACCACAACTACGACGTTGTCGTGGTCGGCGCAGGTGGTGCTGGCTTGCGCGCAACCCTCGGTGCTGCCGAGGCCGGCCTCAAGACCGCATGCGTTACCAAGGTATTCCCAACCCGCTCTCACACGGTCGCAGCCCAGGGCGGCGTTGCAGCATCGCTTGGCAACATGGGCCCCGACAACTGGCGTTGGCATATGTACGACACCGTCAAGGGGTCGGACTGGCTTGGAGATCAGGATTCGATCGAATACCTGTGCCGCCATGCGCCCGATGCAGTCTACGAGCTGGAGCACTATGGTGTACCGTTCTCGCGCACCGAAGACGGCAAGATCTACCAGCGGCCCTTCGGCGGCATGACGACGGAATTCGGTGAGGGGCCTCCCGCACAACGCACATGCGCAGCTGCCGACCGCACCGGCCATGCCATGCTGCACACACTTTATGGCCAGTCGTTGCGCCACTCCGCAGAGTTTTTCATCGAATACTTCGCAATCGACCTGATGATGGACTCCGATGGCGCCTGCCGCGGTGTTGTGGCGCTTAATCTCGACGATGGGTCAATCCATGCGTTCAAGGCCAAACGCACGATCCTCGCCACAGGAGGCTACGGCCGGGCTTATTTCTCTTGCACCTCGGCCCACACCTGCACAGGCGATGGCAACGCCATGGTGTTGCGAGCTGGACTGCCACTCCAGGACATGGAGTTCGTGCAGTTCCATCCCACCGGCATTTACGGCGCTGGCGTATTGATTACCGAAGGCGCGCGCGGCGAAGGCGGCTATCTGACAAATTCGCAGGGCGAGCGCTTCATGGAACGCTACGCGCCGCACGCCAAGGATCTCGCCTCGCGCGATGTCGTTTCCCGCTCTATGACGGTGGAAATCCGTGAAGGACGCGGCGTCGGCCCCGATGGTGATCACATCCATCTGCATCTCGACCACCTCGACCCGAAAATTCTGGCAGAGCGTTTGCCGGGCATTACTGAAAGCGCGAAGATATTTGCTGGGGTTGATTTGCGGCGTCAGCCCATCCCGGTCATTCCGACTGTGCACTACAACATGGGCGGTATCCCGACCAATTATCACGGCGAAGTGCTGACCAAGAAGGACGGAAATCCTGATCACATCGTTCCAGGGCTGATGGCCATTGGCGAAGCGGCCTGTGTGTCGGTGCACGGTGCCAATAGGCTTGGTTCGAATTCACTTATCGACCTTGTTGTATTTGGCCGCGCAGCCGGGTTGCGCTGTGCCGAAATGCTCGACACCAAGGAACGCCAGGCAGAATTGCCAGGCGATGCCGCCGATCTCGCGCTATCGCGTCTCGATCGTTTCCGCTACGCCAAAGGCGAGACAGCAACCGCCGCCCTGCGACTGCAAATGCAAAAGACGATGCAGGCCAACTGCGCCGTGTTCCGCGACGGCCCGGTGATGCAAGAGGGCGTCAAGAAGATCAATGCGATCTGGAAGGATTCAGAAGATATCAAGGTCACCGACCGGTCGTTGATCTGGAACTCCGATCTGGTCGAGACGCTTGAATTCGACAATCTCATCGCACAAGCAGCGGTTACGGTGACGGCTGCTGAGAACCGCAAGGAAAGCCGCGGTGCCCACGCCCGCGAGGACTTCTCCAGCCGTGACGATGCCAATTGGATGAAGCACACGCTTGCATTTGCTGACTATGATACCAAGACGGTGCGGCTCGATGACCGCCCGGTTCATACCTACACGCTCACCAACGAGATGCATTACATCGAGCCCAAGGCCCGCGTGTACTGAA
>JBKEAX010000078.1:0-11938 GCA_047972825.1 Hyphomicrobiaceae bacterium
CCGGCTTGGGCGATGATGGGACCGGTGTCCATCTCCAGGCGCACAAAATGCACCGTGCAGCCATGGATGCGAACGCCATCGCGCAGCGCCCGGGCGTGGGTGTCGAGGCCCGGGTAGGCCGGCAGCAGGGAAGGGTGAATATTGAGTTGGCGGTTTCTCCAGCGGTCGACGAAACCGCCCGTCAACATGCGCATGAAACCAGCACTGCAAATCAGTTCCACACCAGCATCGAGCAACGCCTGGTGCAACTTGGCTTCAAACGCCATGCGAGTGGCGAAGTCCTTGTGGTCGATAACCACCGTGGGAAGCCCCGCGTCCCTGGCGATGGCGAGACCGCCTGCGCTGGGCCGGTTTGAAATAACGGTGACGATTTCTGCGGGATAGTCGGGCGCACGCGCAGCATCGATCAACGACGCCATGTTGGAGCCCCGCCCGGAAATGAGGATGCCGACCCGCTTCTTGCTGCTCATGGAAAGCTGCTTAGGGCGATTTGTTGCGACATGAAAGCATTTCGGTTGGCTGGCGGTAAAAAGGCTGTGCAAGGAATGCGCAAAAAATAGGGTTCCACGCTGGATCGCGCCTGCTGGTCAATCTACGGAGGCGCGCCAGCCTTGAACATGTTGTCTGGACCTTCGGTGGCAACCACGACGAGAAACGTGGCTAGAGCGCAAGCAAGGAACCCAACCGCCAGCGGCATTACAGTGCCATCAAACAGGTGACCGATGAACCAGCCGATCAGGGCCGCTGCGCCAGTCTGATAAAAGCCGATCAGCGATGAACCGGTGCCCGAATCGGTGTTGAGCGGTTCCATCGCCAACGCATTGAAGGTTGGCTGTATCATGCCGAAACAAAAAAATGCGCCAGCAAGAAAAAGGCAGAATGGCAGCAGCGGTGGCTCGTCCATGAGGGCGATCATCGCCAGACCCGCAGCCGAGGCAACAAATCCAAGTAGCGCCGTTTGCGAAAGTCGGCGCATGCCAAGCCGCATGACGAGGCGCGAATTCGTGATCGAGGCAGGTATCATGACAGCAGCAACCACGCCAAAAACGATCGGGAAGGCGTCGCCGAGTTTGAACACGTCAACGAAAATCTGCTGCGCGCTTGAGATGTAGGCCATCAGGCAGCCAAACAGAAAACCCGCAGCGATTGTGTAGCCAACGGTCTGGCGGTTTGACAGGACGCTCGCGAAACTTGCCATTAGCGCTTCTGAGCGGGCCTTTTTGCGGTCGTCGTCGTGGCGCGTCTCGGGAAGCCGTATACCCGCCCAAACCAGAACGACAAGCCCAAAGATCGTCAATGCGTAGAATGTCGAACGCCAGCCGCCTTCGTGTGCCAGGGTCTGACCAAGAAGTGGTGCAAACACCGGAACGACCAGAAAGACCATCATGACAAACGACATCACGCGCGCCATCGGACGGCCGCTGAATATGTCACGAACTATGGCGAGGCTAATGACGCGCGGCGCAGCCGCGCCCAGACCTTGCATTGCACGCATGAACAACAATGTGCCAAACGAGCCAGAAAGCAACGCGCCCGCTGCGCCAGCCAGATAAATCGCAAGCCCGAACAGCAGGACCGGGCGGCGGCCAAGCCGGTCAGAAGCCGGTCCCCACATGATCTGCCCAAGTGCGAAGCCGCCCATGTAGCTGGTGATGACCAATTGCGGTGCATTGGGATCGGCCAGCGCATAGGATCGCGCGATGTTGGGCAGGGTCGGTAGCATGATGTCAATGCTGAGGGCCACCAGCGCCATCAGTGCCGCAATCAATGGCACGAACTCAACCAGCGGCAACTGGTGAGAGCTGTGTTGGTGCGGAGACTTCTGATTGGGACTGGTCTGCATGGCTGAGCTTTGGGTTGCGCAATCGACTGCAATATGACGCAAGCGCAAGTTGTGTTGATCCCAGCGGCACCGTCACCACTAACCAAGCCGTAAAGCACCCGCATAATCGACGGCCCAGGCTTCACCTTTGCCTTTGGCATCGGACTTCTTGCCCGTCGGCGCCACGACTTCACCAATCGTGACTGGCTTTTCCCCAGCCTGTTTCAGAGCAGCCAACACCTCGCCAGCACGGGCCTCGGCGGCGACAATCACCATGCCAATACCGCAGTTGAAGGTACGCAGCATTTCACCTGCGTCTAAGCGTCCCGTTCTCGCCAGCCAGCCAAATACAGCAGGGACTGGAAGCCGGTCGAGATCAATGCGCGCGGCGACCTCCCCAGGAAGCACGCGAGGCAGGTTTTCGCTGAGACCGCCACCTGTGATGTGGGACAAGGCCTTGATGGCGCCGTCAGGCCCACCGCCGCCGGTCGCCTTCAAAGCTGCCAGTATCGGCTTCACATATATGCGGGTCGGCGCGAGAAGGGCCGTTGCCACAGATTTGTCTGCTGCGAACGGCGCGCGTTCATCCCAGCCCAGGCCAGCTTCGTCAACGAGTCGCCGCACCAGCGAATAGCCATTCGAATGGACGCCACTGGAGGGCAGGCCTATCAGTATATCACCGACGCCAATGTCCGTTCGGGGCAACAGCTGTCCACGTTCGGCCGCACCCACTGCAAATCCGGCAAGGTCATAGTCCCCGGCCTTATACATTCCTGGCATCTCGGCCGTTTCACCGCCGATCAACGCAGCGCCCGCCATCCGGCAGCCGTCGGCGATGCCCTTTACCACGGCCTCGGCGACCGCAAGATTCAGCTTTCCGCAAGCAAAATAATCAAGAAAGAACAGCGGCTCTGCACCCTGAACGATCAGGTCGTTCACGCACATGGCGACAAGATCGATGCCGATTGTGTCGTGCTGCCCTGTATCGATGGCGATTTTCAACTTTGTGCCGACACCGTCGTTGGCCGCGACCAGGATAGGGTCTGAAAAGCCGGCACCCTTCAGGTCGAACAAGCCGCCAAAGCCGCCAAGGTCAGCATCAGCCCCAGCTCGTCGGGTTGCCTTGACCAATGGTTTGATGGCCCCCACAAGGGCATTGCCTGCATCTATATCGACGCCGGAATCACGATATGTGATTGGGGCGGCGGTAGGTGCTTTTTCGTGATCGGACATAGGGCCTCGGTCAAATGGTCGTAGAGCCAAGCGCACCACCATGTGAACGCCTGGCAGTTTCGGCCGGATAGGTCTCCCCAAGCCCGAACCACGTTTGCTTTTGTCTCGCGCCCCTTGAAAACCCCTCACTTTCGCCGGATTAAGGGGAGATGCGGGGTCCTAGCAGGTCGCGGTAAGACCCGCAATATGCGATTGGCGCGCCGATTTCGGGTCCGGAACGGTTTGACAGCACGATGGCGAAACACATGGGATGACGCAACATGAACGGCGGTGGGACCAAACAAATGGGTATTAAGACCAATCCGATGCGCAATCACAAAATTTTCCTCAAATGGCGTTGTTCCAAAAACCTTGCGGTTGTCGCGATACTATTCGGCGCTTTTGTCTCCGGTACGTCCTGGGCAAGGGAGGATGGTGATCGTGTTTTCACGGTTGCCAACTATCCTGTACAGGCTCTGGCTGCAAATGCAGTAAAAGCAAAGGAAGCAGCAATCGCCGACGGCCAGAAAGCAGCATTTCGATCGTTATTGAAGCGGCTTGTTCCAGTCTCCGCCTACAGCCGGCTGAACGAAGTCAAGAAGGCCGATACGCGGGGGGTAGCCGATGGCTTCGTCGTACGCTCAGAACGGAACTCAACCACGGAATATATTGCCAGTCTCGATTTTGCATTCCGTCCCGACGCCGTCCGCGACCTCTTGCAGCGTGAAAATGTCCCCTACATCGAGGAACAAGCACCTGAAATCATTCTGGTAGTGGCCGTGCGGGAAAAGGGTAAGTTGGCGCGCTCGGGCAGCGTTGAAAAGGCGTGGCGCGACATCTGGGGTGATCTGGACGTGAGAAATGCGCTGGCGCCGCTGAAGCTTGAAGCCATAAAACCCGTTGTTCACGACGACACGCTCAATATGCTTCTTACCGGAGATGAGAGCGCTAACCGCGTGATGGCGAGTGAATATGCTGGCGAAAAGGTCGTTGCGGCCATAGCTGAGGTTGATAAGCCATCAGGGCGCATCCACGTCACCTTGGCCGGCCAGGATGCGGTAGGTTCGTTCAACCTCAAACGCAGCTATCGACTTTACGATGACGATGTTGGCTACGCTATGGAACTTGCAGCCGTCGTGTCGCTTGGCATCATCGAGGGGCGCTGGAAGGCGGTTAAAGCGCGCGGGCAAGGCGGTGTTGCTGCAATGGCAGCCGGTGGAGAGCCGGTGCGCATGCTGGTGGAGTTCCAGGGGTTGGAAGATTGGAATTCGCTGCGGGCAAGGGTGCTGGAAACACAGGGCATATCAGATGTGCGCATTGACGCAGTTTCCGCGCGGTCAGCTGATATGCAGGTGACTTATCCAGGCGGTGGCAGCGCACTGGCCAACGTGTTCGCCGCACGCGGGTTGACGTTGCAGAACATTGGCGGCAACTGGTACTTGAGGTCGGGTTATTGAGGCGATGGCGCTATCGGCAGCACAGGGTTTTGGCGCGAGCCGAAATTCAAAATGATATGAGGCGGTGAAATTGACATTGTGGCGGACGGATTGAACTGAGCGTGGCTAACCTACCAAACTTCATAACGCTTGGCCGTGTAGTACTTGTGCCGATCGTGTTTTGGCTTCTGCTTACAGGAGAGATGCAGGCTGCGTTTGTACTGTTCGTGATCGCAGGCATATCTGACGGGGTGGATGGCTACCTTGCCAAGCGGTTCGGCTGGACGACCGAGCTGGGTGCGTATCTCGACCCCCTTGCGGACAAATTGCTGTTGGTCTGTATTTATATTGCGCTGGGGGCGGGCGGACAGCTTCCGTTGTGGCTGGTAATCGGTGTGGTGACGCGCGATGTTCTGATTGTAATCGGAGTTGTTCTGTCTTGGTTGCTGTCAAACCCGGTTATTATCCACCCGTTGGTTGTTTCCAAGTTCAATACTGTGGCGCAGATCGTGCTGGCTGCCGCTGTTATGGCGGACGAAGGCTATGCATTGGGTCTTGGTCCGCTGCGTGCCATCATGGTCTGGGTGACGGCACTTTTGATCGTTGCCTCGCTGGCAGCCTACGCAAGGACTTGGCTTCTGCACATGACAGGCTATGAATCAGGGTCGCCGTCGCCGTAGTCGCCATTGTCGCCATGCGGAACTTCGCAATGTCAGGGCATTGCGCGATAACCGGCAGGCACTTGAGTTTTGGCCAGCGCGCCAAACCAAAAAGGGGGGGCAATGCGGGCTGAGCGACAAATACTGTTCTGGATGGGCGTTGCGCTGATACTGGTGCTGCTCATCGGACTATTGAAAGAAATTTTGCTGCCGTTCGTGGCCGGCATGGTGATCGCCTATTTCCTGAATCCATTGGCGCGCATCCTAGAACGCGCCGGCTTTTCTCGGCTTTGGGCCTCGATTTTCATACTGGTTATTGCACTTTCGGTATTCGCAAGCGTGCTAATTTTCATTGTGCCTTTGATGGCAACCCAGGCCCAACAATTGGCTGAGGCCCTGCCCGAAGAAGCAATGCGTCTCCACGGCATTGTCGACGCATGGGCACGCGAGCGTCTTGGATCGAGATACCCTGAATTCGAGGCTGGCATGAACGGCCTTGCAAAGAGCATATCGGAGAACTGGGGCGGTATCGCCAGTTGGCTTGCAAGCTCGATCTGGGACCAGAGCCGGGCGCTTATCAATCTTGTTTCATTGGTTCTGGTGACGCCACTTGTTGTGTTCTACATGTTGCTGGACTGGGATCCGATGATCGAAAAGATCAACGGCTGGCTGCCGCGCGCGCATGCCCCAGCAATTCGTCATCTCGCAAGTGACGTCAATGATGCGGTGTCCGCCTTCATTCGAGGGCAGGGCACGGTATGTCTTATCCTTGGAACTTTTTATGCAGCCGGCCTCACGGCAGTGGGCCTAAAATACGGGCTTCTGGTTGGCATAATGACCGGCATTTTGACCTTCATTCCTTTTGTTGGCTGGGCGTTGGGTGTGATCACCGCAACCACGCTGGCCGTCATTCAATTCTGGCCGGACATGGTGCCAATCGCCATGGTGGTGGGTGTCTTCCTCGCGGGCCAGGCTTTTGACGCAGGCTTTCTAAGCCCCAACATCGTCGGCTCGAAGATCGGGTTGCATCCGGTGTGGCTGATCTTCGCTTTGTTCGTGTTCTCCTATTTGTTCGGATTTGTTGGTGTGCTTGTTGCGGTGCCCGTTGCTGCAGCCATAGGCGTATTGGTGAGATTTGCTTTGGGGGTGTATCTGGACAGTTCATTATATTTCGATGATGCATCAGGGGGCGCAAACGCGCCAAGCGGCACTGCCCAAGCGCAACGGGAAACTCCACCAGTATGAGCACCCAACCGCGTCAGCTTGTTTTTGATCTGCCGCTGCGCTCAGCAAACGGCATGGAGGATTTTTTTGTCTCACAGTCCAATCGGGCTGCGGTGGACCTGGTTGACCGCTGGCCGGACTGGCCTCACTGGGCCGCCATCGTTGTCGGGCCGGAAGGCTCAGGCAAATCCCATATCGCGAATGTCTGGAAGTCTGGCTCCGGCGCAGCGGCATTGCCAGCCAGCATGCTGGATGAGGAAGCGCTGGATCTTCTGCAGCAGCACAGCGCGATGCTGGTTGAAGACGTAGATCGCACAATTGCCGACGAGCGCATACTGTTCCACCTTCTCAATATGGCGCGAGAGCATCACCTGACGGTGTTGATGACATCGCGGGTTGCCCCCGGTACCCTGCAAATCAGCTTACCCGACCTCAGATCGCGAATGCGGGCTGTTCCCCTGATCGCCATCGCCCCGCCCGATGAAGCGCTGATCAAGGCGGTTTTGGTTAAGCTTTTTGCAGACCGGCAGCTGCTGGTTGAACCACGCGTGGTCAATTTCATCGCCCTGCGGATCGAACGTTCAATGGCGTCGGTCAATGCCGTTGTCGAGCAACTCGACCGGGAAGCGCTGGTGAGCAAGCGGCGCGTTACACGAGCACTGGCAGCCGACGTGCTCGGCGCAACGGGCGAAGCTGACGAAGCAACGTCAGCTGATCCAGATCATCGCAACTGACCGCTCCAATTTATGAGCCGGCCCGGATGTGTGGCCATCAGAGCTCCGTCAAGAAATATGTGCGGTCTATCAGGCAATATTCACTAATCGTTTGTTTCTTGAGCAGTCGGGGGTTGCTCTCACCGAACGCCACCTTATACATCTGCATCGCAGAACACTCGCCCCGCATGCGCAATTCGAGTTGCAAGGTTCAGCCCTGGTGCCAGTCAATCCTGAACATCATGAAGTGATGCAGAAGACCCGGCACTGGTCGCGCTCTCGAATGTCCAACGCTATGCCCGGCATGCCAGACTCGGAAAGGCTTCCGCCATTGTGGTGACGCCTGAAAGCTAGGAGGGCGCCGTTGGCCCTGCGAGACCATTTGCTCAATAGCGAGCGCGTCACTCAGCTCGAACCGATTGGCATTGTTGACATCGGGTCCAATTCGGTTCGCTTCGTCATCTACGATGGCCTGACGCGAGCACCAACGCCACTTTACAACGAGAAAGTGCTGTGCGGGCTAGGCCGTACCGTTGCATCGACGGGCAAGCTGGGTGATGAAAGCACATCATGCGCAATTGCGGCGCTGACACGGTTCCACGCCATCGCCAGGAACTTGGGCGTCAAGACCATCCGCGCAATCGCAACAGCCGCCGTCCGCGAGGCTGCGGATGGACCGGCGTTCATAAGTGTCGGCCAGCAAAGGCTAGGTGCCCGCATTGAAGTCCTGTCGGGCGAAAAAGAAGCCACGCTCGCGGCCAGCGGCATCGTGATGGGCTTTGTATCGGCAGACGGCGTCGCTGGCGATATTGGCGGCGGCAGCCTGGAACTCATCGACATATCAGGCAACAATCTCAACGATGCAACCACCCTGCCGCTTGGTGGGTTGCGCCTGATCGACACAACCAGTTCTAACCTTGAAAAGGCTCTCGATTTTGCGGGCGAGAAACTTGATGGCGTGAAATGGTTGCAGCAGGGCCGCGGGCGTCCGTTCTATGCGGTCGGCGGGACGTGGCGTTCGATCGCTAAAATGTATATGGAGCAGGCCGACTATCCGCTCCGGGTCATGCACGGCTTTTCGCTGCCGACCGATAAGGCCATCGCGTTCTGCGAGACAATCGTCAAGGCCAAGAAGCTCACCTCGCTGCCGGGCGTTGACGAGGTGTCCAAGGCACGCCGCGACGTTCTTCCCTTTGGAGCAGCGGTTCTATTGCAGCTCCTGAAAAGGATGGAGCCATCTGAGCTGGTTTTTTCCGTGTTTGGCGTTCGTGAAGGGCTGCTTTACACGATGCTGCCGGAAGCAGAGCGTGATCGTGATCCGTTGCTGTCGTCCTGCGAGGCACTCGCGCAGCTGCGATCGCGGTCGGTGGAGCATGCTTTCGAGCTGTGCAAGTGGACCGACGCTTTATTTGCACCGGGTGGATTGGAGGAGACGCCGCACGAGCGCCGTCTGCGTCACGCAGCTTGTCTTCTGTCAGATATCGGTTGGCGCGCACATCCTGATTATCGCGGCGAGCAAAGCCTCAATATTATTGCGCATGGGAGCTTGGGGGGCGTCGATCACGCCGGACGCATGTTCCTTGGGCTGACCGCCTACTTTCGGCATGCCGGGGCGAGCGAGGCCAAGGGCGAACATATCTCCGAGCGTATCAAGAACCTTGTATCGAAACGCCACATGGGCCGGGCCCGTGTGATCGGTGCTGCGGTGCGCGCCGCGCATATGCTGTCAATAGGTCTCCCCGGCGTGATCGACATGACGCCATTGTCTATTGAAGGAGATACTCTGGTTCTCAAAGTCCCTGAAGTTTTCGCGGATTTGGATGGAGAGCGACTACGGCGACGTTTCGCCGTTTTGGCAGGACAGCTTGACAAAACGTTGGAAATCCGTTTCCGGGGTTGAGGTTTACAACCAGCTTCCGGCCACCAAGGCATTCACGTCTTTCTTTTGGCCACAAGAAGAACATCCACGGCAAAGTCACGCATTGCCATAATTCGGGCACCTGTTCATTGTGTTCATTCCTTGGGGACTCAGGCCCTGGGCTGGCAGGATGCAGATTGCGGCTGCTGCCAAGTCGTGTAACCAAGTATAGTTATGGGTAAATGGGCCTTACCGGCCGTAGGCTTTCCGCCTCGGATACGGCCGTAGAGTCAGTGGCCACTTTGGAACTTCGGCACGATGATTGGTGATCCATATTCGGTACTCGGAGTTCAGCGCGGCGCCTCCGACGAGGAGTTACGCAGTGCCTATCGCCGCCTCGCCAAGACATGCCATCCAGACCTCAATCCGGGCGACAAGGCCGCGGCTGACCGTTTCAAGTCGTTGTCGGCCGCCTACAACATCGTTGGTGATCCAGAACGCCGCCAGCAATTCGATGCTGGCCTGATCGACGCCAAGGGCGAACCTGTGCGCAGACCGCAGCCAAGCACGGCAGGGGCGTATACCGGCGGTGGAACGTTTTCAGATGTCTTCAACGACTTCTTCGGAGACGGCACCTGGCCGGGCTCAAGGCCCAATGGTCGGCCAGGCTTTCACGTGCGCGGACAAGACGTGCGCTACACGCTGGACGTTGAGTTCCTAGAAGCCATCGCCGGCACCAAAAAGCGTGTCACGATGCCAGAAGGCGGTGTGCTTGATTTGACAGTGCCCGAAGGCGTTAGCGACGGGCAGGTCCTGCGGCTGAAGGGCAAGGGCAAGCCGGGGTTCGGTGGCGGTGAGGCTGGCGATGCACTGGTGGAAATCAGCATCAAGCATCATGCTGAGTACCAGCGCATCGGCGACGATCTGCACATGACGCTTGCCGTTTCGCTCGACGAGGCTGTGCTGGGCGGCAAGATCGAGGTGAACTCGCCAACCGGAAGGCTGCAGTTGACCTTGCCAAAAGGGACCAGTTCCGGCCGTGTATTCCGTCTGAAGGGCAAAGGCGTGAAATCGAGCCGTGGCGAAGGAGCGCTGCTCGTCACCGTGCGTATTGTCATGCCGCCCGACATCGACGAGGGCCTCGCCTACTTCATGTCCGAGTGGCGCAAGAAGCACCCCTACAATCCACGCAGATGAGCATGTTTAGCTGAAGTGTGTAGCGGTTCAGCGTGAAAAACATGCTCCAAACGAAGAGCATGTTTAGCTGAAGTGTGTAACGGTTTGTTGCAACGTTCTGCCGGTCAGGGCCTTGGTCTAGGGCGCCGAGCGGCGCCCTGACTGAGCGTTCAGCCCCTCACTCCTTCGGCAAGGCGAAGGCGACGATGTAATCGCCGCGATCGTCAGCATTGCCGCGTGCGCCACCGGCTGTGATCACCACGAACTGGCGCCCCGACTCCTCGTCGAAGAAGGTCATCGGCGTCGCCTGTGCGCCGACGGGCAGCCGACCGTGCCATAGAATGTCACCTGTCTGGGTGTCGAGCGCGCGCAAGTAGTAGTCCTGCGTGCCGCCATAGAATGCCAAACCACCGCGCGTCACAATCGAACCGGCCATCGCTGGCATTCCGACGTAGAACGGAATACCGGGCTTGAAGCCGCCGAGTGAGACGTCGCCCATGGTTCCAGCGGGAATCTGCCAGACGACCTTTCTGCTCGCCAAATCAATGCCCGTGATCATGCCCATTGGCGGACTGACGCAAGGGAAACCAAGTGGCGAAAGAAAATAACCCTGCTTGAAAGCATAAGGCGTCCCGCGTTGTTCGGATGTGCCGCCGTGGATTGTGAATTCGGTTCCCTTGGGGATGTCCTCACGGGCTATGAGCTGTGCCAGGATCGGCATGCGCATGTCGACGACGACCAGAATGTTGCGTTCCGGATCGATCGCCGCACTTCCCCAGTTGAGACCACCGCCATTGCCGGGCCACTGGATCGTCTGTTTTGTCGACTGTGTCGTGAACTCACCTTCGAAGCGGCTTTGGCGGAACATGATCCGGCAAAGCAGCTGATCCATCGGCGTCGCGCCCCACATGCGCGCTTCCGTGAGCGGCGCGGCACTGATCTTGGGCATGCCGACGGAGTAGGGCTGCGTCTCGGCATAGCGCTCGCCTTTAATCAGCCCATCCGGCTTTGGTGCCGCGCGTTCCTCAACCTTCGTGACCGGCTCTCCTGTGCGTCGATCGAGGACGAAGATGTCGCCACGTTTGGTTGTCTGCAACAGAGCGGGCACGGTGCCGCCCTTGCCGTCTGGCATGTCGAGCAGCGCGGGCTGTGATGGCAGGTCGTAGTCCCAGATATCGTGATTTACCGTACGGAATTTCCAGCGTTCACGCCCGGTTTGAAGATCGAGAGCGACAACAGATGCGTTGTACTCGTCGTCAAATGGGCGGCGTGTCCCGCCGTAGTAGTCCGGTGTCGCGTTGCCCGTTGGCAAATAGACCAGGCCCAACTCAACATCGGCGGACATCGGAGGCCACACATTCGGCGTCCCGCGCGTGTACGTTTCACCTTCCGGTGGAAGTTTGGTGATGCTGGGATTACCAAGATCCCAGGCCCAGGCGAGTTCTCCGGTCTTGGCGTCGAAGGCGCGCATGACGCCTCCGGGCTCTCCAACGGAGTCGTTGTCGGCAATCCAGGCCCCGACCAGTATCTTGTCACCGGCGACCAGAGGGCCGGTTGTCGGCATCCAGAATCCGGGTGGGATTTCGCCCATGCCAGTCGACAGATCGACGGTGCCGCCATTACCGAAGCTTTCGCACGGCTTGCCGGTCTTGGCGCTCACCTGGATCAGGCGCGCATCGGTTGTGGCCAGAGTGACGCGCGAACCGCACTGGTCGGTATCATCGGACTTGACGAAACCAAGGCTCCGGCAGCGTTTCCAAAACGGTGCTTTCGCTTGCGGGTCGAACTTCCAGGCCACTTTTCCCGTGGACGGCTTGATGGCCGTCACCTGGCTGCTC
>JBKEAX010000110.1:0-1908 GCA_047972825.1 Hyphomicrobiaceae bacterium
CGCGATGAGGCGGTGCGGCGCGCTTTCGAAATGGTTTACGAGAAACAGGCGCCGTCGAACTAGGATCGGACCCTGTCTCCAATTCCTCACTGTTTACCGCGCGCCTTCTGGCGTTTCTCCCCAGTGCCCCTGCCGATCTTTGGCGGGGGCATTTTTATAGGGTAACGAGCTTCCAGATTGAACCTTTTGCAGGCCTCAACCCAGAGCATGTTTAGCTGAAGTGCGCAGCGGTTCAGCGTAAAAAGCATGCTTCAAACAAGGTGCTATATCGTATCCATGGATCCATGGATCCATGAAACATGAACACGATCCGGCCTGCGATCCGTCATATTCCGGGGATGGATACTGTTAAGAATTTTTCCCTCCCCAAAAACAGCCCTTGATTATCGATCCGTCGGGTGAAAGTTTCTCCAGCGATGTCATACCCTCTTGACGGTACAGGGCATGACAGCATTGTAGCTGGCATAACAGCAAAGAAAAGAATTGAGGAAATACCCCCATGAAGGTTTGTATTTACGGTGCCGGTTCGATCGGAGCCCATATCGGCGTGCTCATGAAACTTGCCGGCGTCGACGTTTCGGTTGTCGCGCGTGGTGCTACACTTGAAGCCATAAATACCAATGGCTGGAAGCTCATCATCGGTGGTGAAGAAAAAGTCGCACGTTTGCCCGCAGCCCAGAACCCAGCCGACTTGGGACCGCAGGACTATGTGATCGTTGCCTTGAAGTCGCATCAGGCATGGGAGGCAGCCGAGAACATGTTGCCGCTGCTGGGCCCCGACACGGCCATTGTAACGGCCCAGAATGGGATTCCCTGGTGGTATTTCCACGGTTTTGAAGGCCAATATGCCAATTTGCAGCTTGAGAGCGTTGACCCGCGCGGCCGCCAATGGAGCACGTTGGGACCGCAGCGAGCAATCGGCTGCACGGTCTATCCTGCCGCCGAAATCATCTCGCCGGGTGTCATTAAACATACCTATGGCGATCGCTATGGTCTTGGTGAACCGACCCGGCAGGAGACACCCCGCATCAAGAAACTAGCAGAAGCTTTCGTAGCCGCCGGTCTCAAACCGAAGATCTATCCCGAGATCCGCAATGACATCTGGCTCAAGTTGTGGGGCAACCTCTGCTTCAACCCGATCTCTGCTCTGACGCACGCCACGCTGGACATCGTGGCAACCGATCCGGGCACCCGCTCAGTTGCGCGAAAGATGATGGAAGAAGCCGAAATCATTGCGCGGCGCATTGGTGCCCATTTCCGCGTAGATATAGAACGCCGCATCAACGGTGCCGCATCCGTCGGTGCGCACCGCACGAGCATGCTGCAGGACCTGGAAAAAGGCCGTCAGATTGAACTCGACGCGTTGCTCTCGGTTGTGCAGGAAATGGGGCGGCTCGTAGACGTTGCAACACCGACGATCGATACCGTGCTTGCCTTGACCAAGCAGATGGGGCGCGTTGCAGGTGTCTATCCTGTGTTCCCAGAAAGCGTCTACGACGATGAAGCAGAAAATGCCGCTGTCGATTGATCGATAGGCGTTCGCCAAATTGCAACCATGCGTTGCTGCATGAATAGCGGAGCCGTCCATTCAGCGCGGCTCCGTTTGTTTTTCGCTGTTGCCAGCACGTCACAAACATGTCGCAACTAATGGATGTAGGGAGAAGCGTGAATAGGAGTGACGGCTCGTTATTACCAATCGTAGCGCACTCAACGCATCAAGCGACAACCTAAATCCGATAGTTTCCGTACACCAACACGTTCCTTTTTCTTGCATCGGCTGCAACCACACTTGCTTCTTATGCTCTAATCATTCGGACACGCCGTAATAGTCTGAACAACAAAAGTTGCACAACTGCCATTGGCTGCTTGCAATGGTTGCCGGGGAATTTAAATTCCGAACCGCTTGGT
>JBKEAX010000131.1:0-20183 GCA_047972825.1 Hyphomicrobiaceae bacterium
ACACGCGGGGGATCGACCATGTCACGCGAACTGAACGGCATGAGATGGCAATTCTTGACCCGGTTCTTCTTCAGCACCTCGTCAGCAACGCCGGCTACTTCCGCCATCTCATAAAGATAAACATCCTTGGCACCCAGCCGCGCAGCCATAAGGCCCAACAGACCGGTTCCCGCTCCAATGTCAGCAACCGTTGTCTGCCCCTTGTTAACGACCTGCTTCAGGGCGGCAAGAAGCGCGCGATTGCGCACGTGGTCTGCGATCAGCGTCCGGTGATATTCGATGCGCATTGACGCAGCTCCCGTCTTATGAGCCGAGCTTCAGGTACGACCCACGCATCTGGTAAAGCACAAGAGCCGTGGCAACCGCCAGGTTGAGGCTATCGAGGCGACCGGCCATAGGAATCTTCACACGGCGGGTTGCCACCGCTGCCAGTTCATCTGAAAGGCCCGGCCCTTCAGAGCCCATCAGCAGCAGTGTCGGCTCACGGTACTGTGCAAAGCGGAAGTCTTCATTGCCTTCCAGATGCGTTGCCACCACATCGCCCGGCCAGTGCGCGCGCCATGCAACGAACTCCTCGCGTGAAGTACGGGCAATCGGCACCGCAAAGATGGAGCCCATCGTGGCGCGTACGCATTCCCGGCTCCAAGGGTCACAGCACTGTCCCACAAGGATTACGCCCTTTGCGCCAACCGCATCGACAGTGCGAACAATGGTCCCCAGGTTGCCAGGATCGCGAACCTCGTCCAGCACAAGGACAATATCACCTTCTCCAAGAGAGCGTGGATCGGGCAAACGCGCGTGACGCTGCTCAAAGACACCAAGCAGGGCTTGCGGGTTCTCTTTTGAAGCGAGCTTCGCCAGCACAGCCTCTGACACGGCCATGACATGGCCGCCCGCAGCTTCGACCCAGCGCACAAGCTCAGCGGCCATCCCCTCTTTCAACACATCCGCACGAGCGACAAGTGTCCCCGGCGTCCATCCATTCTCGCGCGCCGTAATGATGATCGATGCACCCTCTGCAACGAAAAGCCCCGTCGCCTTGCGTTCCTTACGCATGTCCAGCGCCCGGATCGCCTTGACGCGGTCGTTCTGCAAGCTGGTAATGAGCAAAGGCTCGTCATTACGGCTGGCTTCACGGCTCATGATGACACCCAACGCGTATAAAGCGAGGTCGGCAGGGCGTACCGTCCCGCCTGCTCTCGAATGACCAGCTCACCGATGTCGAACGCGCCAGAACGGCCAGCCAGTAGCTGTTCCATCAGTTGCCCAAAAGCAAGCGTTGATGCACGGATCGCGTAGACGGTCAGAACCAGCGCGGCCCTCTCGGCATCAAGCAGCCTGGCGCAATCTTCCAGCAGCGGCTTTACCCCGGTGAAAAGATCCCAGGTCTCGCCAGCCGGACCGCGGCCAAACTTCGGCGGGTCAACCAGAATGATGTTGTAGGTACGTTTGCGGCGCACTTCCCGCGCAACGAACTTGGCCGCATCATCGACGATCCATCGGATGGGAGCATCCTCCAACCCCGATGCGGCCTGGTTCTCTCGTGCCCACGCCACCGCCTTTTTGGAGGCATCCAGATGCGTGACTTCAGCTCCAGCTTTTGCCGCCAACAGCGAAGCAGCACCCGTGTAGCCAAATAGGTTCAAAACCCTCGGGCGTTGATCAGGACGGGCTTCGCGCATGTCCGCTATTCGCTTGAGCATCCATTGCCAGTGCGGCATCTGTTCAGGAAAAAGCCCGACGTGCCAGAGCCCCTGAAGCCGGCATTGCATGGTGACACCAGCTACATCGAGCGGCCAGCTTTGGCCAACCGGCTTGTCGATGCGCCACCGCCCTTTTTCGTCCTCGTCACCAGAGCCGGAAAAAACCGCATGTGCCTTGTCCCAGGCAGCCTTCGGCAACCCACATGACCACAGCGCCTGCGCTTCAGGGCGGTCAAGCACCATCTGACCGAAACGTTCCAACTTCCGGCCTTCACCGGAGTCCAGCAAGGCATAGCCGGAAAAACCTGGCGTTTCGATTACGCAGATGCGGCGCCCACCTGGCTGTTCCTTAGGCACGTGCGCCTCCGAACCGTTTCTGCACGTTTGCAAGCCCTGAACTGAACCAATCCCGTCCAGCGCTCGCTCTACTCGATGTCTGCGACGGCCTCTGGCCCGCCACCCTTGATGCGTTGAGCAAGCGCTGCTTCCATGAACTCATCAAGGTCCCCGTCGAGCACGTCATCCGGACTGGAAGACGTGACCCCAGTCCTCAGGTCCTTGACCATCTGGTAGGGCTGCAAAACGTAGGAACGAATCTGGTGTCCCCAGCCGATTTCGGTCTTCGCCGCCGCTTCCGCGCTGGCTTTTTCCTCGCGTTCCTGAAGCTCTTTTTCGTATAGCCGCGACTTCAGCATGGCCCAGGCGATTGCGCGGTTCTTGATCTGGCTTCGCTCCTGCTGTGAGGCAACCACGATGCCCGTTGGGTTGTGCGTGATGCGAACAGCGGAGTCGGTGGTATTAACGTGCTGACCGCCTGCGCCAGATGCGCGATAGGTATCAATCCGGCAGTCGCTTTCGTTGATCTGAATGTCGATCTCGTCATCAATGACGGGGAACACCCAGACGGAAGCAAAGGAAGTGTGGCGGCGAGCATTGGAATCGTAAGGCGATATGCGCACCAGACGGTGCACGCCAGATTCCGTTTTGAGCCAGCCATAGGCTTTCTCGCCCTTGATCTCCAGCGTGGCAGACTTCAAACCGGCTTCCTCGCCCGCGCTGGCTTCCACCATCGTCACCTTGAAGCCACGTTGCTCCGCCCAGCGCGCATACATGCGCGTCAGCATCTCGGCCCAGTCCTGGCTTTCGGTACCACCAGCTCCCGCATGCACTTCGACGTAGGTGTCGTTGCTATCGGCCTCGCCAGACAACAGCGCATCAACCGAGCGACGCTGTGCGTCATCACTCAATCGCTTCAGCGAGGCTTCCCCCTCTGCAACCGTATCGCTATCGCCTTCAGCTTCGCCCAGCTCGATCAAGGTCGCCGCATCGTCCAGCTCCTGCTGCAACGCATTGACAGACTTCATCGCTTGTTCGAGCTGCTGGCGCTGACGCATGACTTTCTGCGCAGCCGTCGGATCGGACCACAAGCTGGGATCCTCCGCACGGCGGTTCAGCTCATCAAGGCGGGCTTCAGCGGTATCCCAGTCAAAGATGCCTCCTCAGGAGGGCAATCGCCTCCTCAATGGCATCGACGTGTTTTTGGGCTTCGGCGCGCATTGCTGGCTCCTCGTAATCGGGCGCGTCAGTGACGGGGAAGGCGAAGGTATAGTGGGCCTTGGGGCGCGTGTAAACGTGGTGCGGCCACAGTGGTCAGACCCACCGCCACAACGCAAAGGAACACTCATTGCAGGATTTGAAAGGAAGCCTCGCCGTTAAACCACGGAACCGGGACATTCCGCCAAGCCAAGCGCGCTACCAAAGCCCGCTACGGCCACCGGACATTTCGGTTTCAGACCTGCCACCGGATCGTCCCGATGGCGAATAGGCATCCCCCCCGCCGCTGTCCGATGTCGGATCGGTAAACCCGATCACCGAATAGGCGTCGTCGGGTTCTTCACCGGGCTTGAAGGCCTCCACAACCGTTTTGTCATCGTTGGCGCCAGCGCGCAGGCCAGTCTTCAGGCTAACTCGCATTTGGCGAATACCGGGCGGAACCCGGAACGGCACCGCGGGCTTGTCTTTCATCGCCATCTTCATGAATTCACCGAAGACTGGAGCAGCGATACGGCCGCCAGTCTGACCCTTACCCATCGGGCGCGGGATATCGTAGCCAATGAAAACACCCACGACCATGTCAGGCGTAAAGCCGATGAACCAAGCATCTTTCTCGTCGTTCGTGGTGCCGGTCTTGCCGGCCAAAGGCATACCGAGTTTTTTCAATGACGTCGCAGTACCACGCTGCACAACACCTTCCATGATCGAGGTCACCTGATAAGCGGTATGCGGGTCGATGATCTGCTTACGGGTATCGACAATCGTCGGTTCGGGCTGCCCACCCCAGGCATCGGCCTTGCAGCCTTCACAGGTGCGTTCGTCATGACGCCACACCGTGCGACCCCAGCGGTCCTGGATCCTATCGATGAACGTTGCCCGCACCTGCTTACCACCGTTAGCAATCATGGCGTAGGCGTTCACCATTCGCAAAAGTGTGGTTTCGCCAGCACCGAGCGACATGGCAAGCACCGGCAGCAGATCGTCATAGACGCCGAAGCGGCGCGCATACTCGATAATGAGCGGCATGCCGACATCCTGCGCCAGCCGGACCGTCATCTGGTTGCGTGATTTCTCAATCCCCACGCGCAAGGTGGTGGGCCCATAGGATTTGTCCTTGTCGTAGTTCTCAGGCCTCCAGATTTCCTTGCCTGGGCCCTGTTCCACCTCAATGGGCGCATCGAGAATGATGCTGGTCGGCTTGTAGCCGTTGTCGAGGGCGGAGGCATAGACCAGGGGTTTGAAAGAGGAGCCAGGCTGACGCCGGGCCTGCACGGCGCGATCGAACTGGCTCATATCGAAGGAAAAGCCACCAGCAACCGCGAGCACACGGCCGGTATGGGGATCCATGGCGACGATACCGCCCGAAACCTCCGGTATCTGCATCAAGGCCCAAGAGCCTGTGGGCTTGTCGGGATCCTCCGGTGCAACATAAACAACGTCTCCCAGAGACAGGACGTCAGTCACCTTCTTGGGCGCGGCTCCCTTACCTGCCTTCTTTGCCCATTTGACGCCATCGAAACCGAGTTCGACCGCTTCGCGCTTATCGATCAGCTTTCCATCCTGCCGGCGCGCCGGCTTCAACCCAACGATCGCCTTTTTGTCGTTGGCCTCAAGCACCACACCAAGTCGCCAGGGATATATGTCTTCCGGACCGTCAATCTCAGCCAGCCCCTTGCCCCAATCACCCGCGATATCAATCTGCTTGACAGGCCCGCGCCAACCCTTGTTGCGGTCGAACTCCACCAAGCCATCGGTAAGAGCGCGGCGAGCATAGCCCTGCAAATTTGGATCAAGCGTCGTGCGAACAGAAAGCCCGCCACCGTACAACTTGTCTTCACCGTACTTGGCGAGCAGCGAGCGGCGCACCTCCTCGGCAAAAAATTCAGCAGCAAAGATGTGGGCACCGAATGGACGCAGGTTGACCTTCAGCGGCTTTTTCTTGGCTTGAGCAGCAGCATCGCCGGTGATGTAGCCGTTCTCCTGCATCTGCCCGATGATCCAGTCGCGTCGTTCGGTGGCGCGCTTTGTATTCCGGAACGGGTGATAATTGTTGGGCGCTTTCGGTAAGGCAGCAAGATATGCGGCCTCCTCTACCGTGAGATCCTTCAACTCCTTGCTGAAATAGTTGAGGCTGGCAGCAGCAACGCCGTAAGAACCCAAACCCAGGTAGATCTCATTCAAATAGAGTTCGAGAATTTTGTCCTTGGTATAGGCACGTTCAATTCTGATGGCGAGAATGGCTTCCTTGATCTTGCGATCAAATGTCCGGTCACTGGTCAGAAGGAAGTTCTTGGCCACCTGCTGCGTGATGGTGGACGCACCTTGGATCGACCCTCTGCCGGTCAACTTCTTTTCGGCAAATTTGACAGCGGCGCGGATCACGCCTTGCGGATCAATGCCGCCGTGCTCATAAAACCTGCTGTCTTCCGCTGAAAGAAACGCGGCTATCAGCAGCTTCGGAATCGTGTTGATGGGTACGAAGATGCGCCGTTCGCGGGCATACTCGGCGATCAACGAGCCGTCATGCGCATGGATGCGCGTCATCACCGGCGGTTCATATTTCGCCAGGCTTTCGTAATCAGGCAGGTCATTGGACGCCCGGTAGATGAAATATCCTGCGGCAGCGGACACCAAAATAAAGAGAATCACGCTCGCACCAAAGCTCCACCCGAGGAAGCTCAGGAGGAAGCTTCGCTTGCGGCGGCGTTTGGGGCGCGATGCCGGCGGAGGCAGGATTGGGTTATTCATCAAGCTCGGTTTTTCTACGTTTGATCGTTGTGTGTGTACTTGAAGTTGTGTGTGTATTTGAAGTTGTGTGTGTATTTGAAATCGGCTTCAACTGAAGCACTCCTGATCCGCCCACCACTCCCCGGTTGCGAACCCTGGCCTCAATTCACCATCACCAGCCTTGGGTCCGAACCCTAGGCCCTATCGGCAGCTTGCATTTATGTACCCCCAACTCGAAGTGCACAGTCACCGCCGTATTCCCCACCAGCAAAAACCCAAGTCGCTTCATCAATTCCTTGGTGCCGCATTTGCGAGCGGACGGGACAAAAACAGCCTTTACTATTGCCGGCTTCCTGCTCTTTGCGGCGATTGACATCGGATCATTGCCTTCGCAACGATGCCTTTCGTCGGCAGCTCAATCTCGACAAAAACCACCTTATACCGGCAAACCGTAGCATGATGCGTTGCACCAAGCTCGTATAACTTTCAATAATCTAGCGCTGAATGTGGCAGCACGTCGTCGCGCTTAGTTCATTCGGTGGCTTCCACGCAAATCAATCAGGAACAAATCCAGTGAACCGAGACAGAACGCGCACTGATGCAGGACAAATATGACACATTGTTGCCGTTTGACAATTGTCACGGTGCGGTGCGGGCTGTCCGTTGATCGAAGAACACATCGACGGCAGCCACGATTGACTTGGCGACCTTGGACTGCCACTGCGCTTTGCTCATCAGCTTGGCGTCAGCTTCGTTGCTCATATAGCCAAGTTCTACCAAAACGGACGGAGTATGAGCCTGCTTAAGCACACGGAATGCCGCTGAACGTTGCGGGTCTCGCGATAGGGAAATTGAACCCTTGAGACGGGACACAAGAATGTTGGAAAAGCGCGTTGAAAAGTTTGATGTCTCGCGCTTCATCAGATCGAACAGGATGCTACGAACCGCCCCCGTTTCCCGATCCAGAATGGCGCTGTCGATGCCCGCCACTAGATCTGACGCATTCTCTTTTTCCGCAATCAATCGCGCCCGTTCGTCAGTGGCCCTCTCTGACAGGGTATAGACTGTGGCGCCGCGGACGACCGGAGCATAGGTCTTCGATGCGATGGCGTCGGCATGGAGCGAAATGAATAGGTCAGCCTTGATCTCCTGAGAAAGCGCGACGCGTTGGTCCAGCGTAATGAAAACATCGCGCTTTCGCGTCAGCGCGACGCGGTAGCGCCCGCTGGCTTCAAGCTGCTTGGCGAGCTTTTTACCGACCGCAAAAACGATGTTCTTTTCAAGAATGTTTCCAACGCCGACGGCGCCCGGATCAATACCACCATGCCCCGGATCGATAAGAACGAGCGGTTTGTCACCGGCCTTACTTGGCGGTTGGGAATCATCAAAAACGGCAGGCCTGGCTATGGGCGGTGCTCCTGCTCCCGTTCCCGCGCCAGTCCCATTGCCAAACTCCGCGGCCGAAATGGCAACGATCTCCAGCTCCAGATTGACCGCATGGCCGCGCCCGGCTGACACCATTTTAGCGCCCTCGATCCTCACAGGATCGGTAGTATCCAGCACCACCCGGCCTTTATGCTCTGCAAACAGCCCGTAGCGGAACGCCGAAACAAGACCTTGCCCGTTTTGCCCGGTCCCGTCCGGCAGGTTGAAGGCAACATCCGGCAAGTCGATGATGATCCGATAAGGACTGGCGAGCGTGAAGATTTCGGCGCGAACCCCTTTAGTTAGTGACATTGTAAATCGGGTTTTCGCACCCTTGACTGTCACTGCGGCACGGGACACCTTTATCGACGTAGCCGCGGAACGCGAGCCCTCCCCTTCCGCCGATGAGCTACCGCCTGCCTCACTTGTTCCAGTCGCCCCCTCCGTCACTGCGGCATTGGTTGCTCCAGATACCGCATCAACAGCGCTGGTCTTGGGCTTTCCCTGGGGATTTTTTGCCCGTTTTGATGAGAGTTGGGTGTCCCATCGGTCGGGCGCTTCATTTCGCTTACCCGCACCTGCTCTACCTGGTGATACAGTTGCAGCGTCCCCGGATGGGCTTCGTATGACGTGCGTATCAAACGGCGATACGCCCTTAGTCTCCTGCGCACGGGCTTGCGCAACACCGAATAGGCATCCAGCATTGCCGACACACAGCAGCAATATGTATTGCAAAATTGCAACACTCAACAAGTGACGGAAACCCGGTGTTACCGCCCCCTTAAGTGATGCAACCATTTTTACGCCCCCCAAAATCACTCCTTATACAGCACACGTTGTTCCATAACGCGATGCGCGTTTACACTTTTTTGTATTTGGATCGGCATTCTACCAGGACGCCGCGCGCATTAAGGCATGTGGCTTCTGGTTATATCACCCTTGCTATCGATTGGGTGAACTCGTACAAGTTTGCGTCGCTCTTTTGTGATGGTGGCTGTTACGCCTGTATTTTGGCTGCGTTTGCGGAATTGGGGTGTTGGATTTCGGCCAAGGCCGGGTACGCAAAACCTCCGCATCGCGCCAGCGAAACGAAAGCATGCGTTCGTTCAAGACACGGAAATGAACGCCGTACACGCTTTTAGTTGCCGCAGGTTGGTCATGGTCACGGTTCACAGTAGGCGACACGCAAATTGGCTGCCTCCGCTCAGCGCACCGCGCGTGCCGAAATCCCATCCGGCAGGAGCTTTGGGCTAGGCTTAGCCGCTCTGTTTACGCCAGCTAAGCGCCGCTGGGTTATGCGCAGCGCCTTGCTGAAAATACCAGCGTTTGCGGACGGCGGTTTTAACACCTGAACCGGGTCAGCGTACCCGCAAGACAACAGAGGCCTTTGGACGACGCCTCTTAACTTCAAAACATGCCGAAGCCGTTCTTGGCCCGGCCAGCGTGGCACCGATTGACCAAACCACCCCCGCGATGAACCGCGGATCGGAACACGCAGAAAAAAGACAGGTCACATGCCAGACAACCGCATGCATCGCAACGAGTACCCGGACGCCCAAACGGCGCGCCGCTTGCTCGGATCGGGTCCATCAGGCCCAGGCGAAGCATGCGCCCGCTCTTGCGTTATTCACAAACATTCAACCCTTGATACGCGCGGCCGTGTCGCCTGCCAGACGGCTGGCTTCGACGCTTGGCGCCGACGGCAGACACACCTCCGCGCGGAGGACTTCACAAAATGGCAGACAACAACAAGATGCTTATCGACGCCACGCATCCCGAGGAGACTCGGGTCGTGGTACTGCGCGGAGGCCGCGTAGAGGAATTCGATTATGAATCAGCCGCACGCAAGCAATTACGCGGCAATATCTATCTCGCGAAAGTGACACGGGTGGAGCCGTCGCTTCAGGCGGCCTTTGTAGACTATGGCGGCAACCGTCATGGCTTCCTCGCATTCAATGAAATCCATCCCGACTATTACCAGATACCCGTAGCAGACCGGCAGGCGCTACTTGAAGAAGAAGCAGCCGCAGAAGCCGAGGAAGAAGCAGCCGCGGAGGCCCGCGCCGAAGCCAAGGCCCGTCGGGACGCAGCCCGCGCTGCGGCCAAAGCTGCGCGCAAAAAGAGTGCCACAGCAGACGACGGCGATGATGACGACGATATCGACGCCGAAGACGGCGACATCACCGCCGTGTCTGATGAAGATGATGACATTGGCGATGAAGACGACGATGACGAGGCCTTCGTTGAGCTCTCCGGCACCGGTCCCGATGATAGCGATCCCAATCATGACGACCTGACCACGCCAGATGATCATGAGGCCGAACGGCACTCCGCTGAAACCGCAACCGGCGACAACACGCCCGTAAATGCGCGGACAATAGCGGATGACACAGGGCTGACCAGGGAGCCTCGCGTCCACGACGAATTGCCCGATTCCCACCCAACAGACACCGAAGCGGCCCAGGCCAGTGGCGATGATGCCCCTGCCGATCAACATGACGCCGCCGACGGCGACGCAAGTGCGCAGGCGACAACCGCTGCAGGCAACGATCTTGACGACCCCGAAACCGGTACAAGCGTCGCCGCGGCCGCAGACGACGCCGAAGTTTCGTCTGATGAACTCGACCGCGACGCACCGAAAGCGCGCGGGCTGGTTGAAGACGTTGGCGTATACGAAGCTGAGCCTACCCAAGCCGAGGAACAGGTTGCCACGGAACAAAATGCGGCACCTGACACGCAAACAGCCAGCACCGACGGCGATGAACCTGTTGACGAAGTCGGCACGGAAGATGCGCTGGAGGAACTGCCCTCGCGTCCACGCCGCCGTCCCCGTAGTTACAAGATCCAAGAAGTTATCAAGCGCCGCCAGGTGGTTCTGATCCAGGTCGTCAAGGAGGAACGCGGAAACAAAGGTGCCGCCCTCACGACGTATCTGTCGCTCGCCGGGCGCTACACCGTGCTGATGCCCAATACGGCCCGCGGCGGTGGCATTTCTCGCAAGATAACCCAACCGCAGGACCGTAAGCGGCTGAAAGCCATCGCAGCCGAACTCGACGTGCCGGAGGGCATGGGGCTCATCATCCGCACCGCTGGAGCGGCGCGAACCAAGCAGGAAATCAAGCGTGATTTTGAATATCTGCTGCGGCTTTGGGAAAGCGTGCGCGAACTCACGCTGCAATCGACCGCTCCCAGCCTTGTCTACGAGGAGGGCAATCTGATCAAGCGGTCGATCCGCGACCTTTACAACAAGGACGTCGAAGAAGTCATAGTCGCCGGCGATGAGGCCTACCGCGACGCCAAGGACTTCATGCGCATGCTCATGCCGAGCCATGCCAAGAACGTGCTCAACTACAAGCAGCCCGACCCGCTGTTCACACGTTTCCAAATTGAACGGCAGCTCAATGCCATGTTCAGCCCCTACGTAACGCTGAAATCAGGAGGCTATCTGGTTATCAACCAGACCGAGGCACTGGTCGCTATCGACGTCAACTCCGGCAAGGCGACACGCGAGTTCTCAATCGAGGAAACAGCGCTCGTCACCAACGTTGAGGCTGCTGAGGAAATTGCCCGCCAGTTGAAACTGCGGGACCTTGCCGGCCTTATCGTCATCGATTTCATCGATATGGAGGAAAAGCGCAATAACCGCACCGTCGAGCGGCGCCTGAAGGAAGCCCTGAAACATGACCGGGCGCGCATCCAGGTTGGACGGATCAGCCACTTCGGCCTTATGGAAATGTCCCGTCAGCGGCTGCGCACCGGCGTTCTGGAGGGTTCAACCTCACAATGCCCGCACTGCCAGGGAACCGGCATCATTCGCTCGGTTGAAAGCGTGGCGCTGGCCGTCTTGCGCGGGCTTGAGGACGCCGTGATGGCGGGTTCGCAAACGTCGCTGACTGCTGTCACCACCCCTTCGGTTGCACTGTATATCCTCAACAAGAAGCGAGCCTTCATCAACGACATGGAAGATCGTCACGGTCTGCCCATTTCTGTCGAAGGTTCAGAAAAAATGCAGGGCGCCAACTTCGCAATCGAGCGAGGGCCAGCACCCCCAAGGAACCAGCGCCGGCCAGAAAAAACCGCCGTCAACATGGATTGGGGCTTTGACGACGAAGAAACCGAACTGCCTGATGAGACTGAAGCCGAGGTGGTCACCGCTACCGAAGCATCACCCGATGATGGTGATGAGCGTAGCGAGACGAATGGCGATGGCCGCCGCCGCAACCGTCGCAGGCGCAGGCGCGGACGCCGCGGAGGCCAAGACGACAACATGGCCGAAGCGGAACGCACTGCAACATCGAACGATGATTCCGGTCGCGAGGCGTCAGCCTCCCAGTCTGGCAGCGATGACAACGGCCCCGACGAGGACGGTGAAACAGCCCGTTCACACGATGACAACGCTGAGGGCGGTAATGGCCAGCGCCGCAGGCGCCGGCGCGGACGGCGCGGTGGACGCCGTAACCGTGAGCGGCTTGCGAATTCCGAGAACGCGGAACAACCTGAACAGGATGGCGATTCCAACGCGCAGCCAATCCACGACACGAGCGACAATGCCGGCATGACGGCCGACAACGACGATGCTGCCGAGTCCGATGAGCAAACGCATCAGCTCAACATGAATGTCCAGATAGATGTCCCGGAAGACAGCACTGCGCATGACCGCAAGGCAGTCCCGGCGGCAACCGATATGGCAGAAGCCACGCCACCCCCCGCCGCTCCCTCCGAAGGCACGAAACTGGCTGAAAACAAGACGCTCGATGCCGAGCCTGCGCCTGCCGCGGAAGCTAACGGTGCCGACACCGGCGACCACGAACAGGATGTGCACCACGCCGAGCCCCTCGCAGCAGTGCCGCAAACCGAGCCTGCCCCGAAAGCTAGCGCTCCGCGCACGCCACGCGGCGAGCTGCCGGCTGCGGCACCCAAAGTCGAGCGAGTGATCGTCTCAACTGGCGTCGATGCGGACGAAGGAGATGAGACGGATAACGCTGATACACCTGCACGAAAAGGATGGTGGCAGCGCCGTTTCGGACAATAAGCATCTTGCAAACGCGCTCAGCCGGACACCGGGAGCGGGCTGTTGCATTGATGGTCATTTTTCAGCCAAACGGGCACGCGGCAGGCCAACTGCAGCGTGCCCGTTGTCATTTAGAGCCTTTCAGGCTTAGCCGCCCCCGCTCGCTCATATCAGCGCCACTGAATATGATGAAAGATGGTGCAGTGCTTCATACGCAGTCGATGTCATACCCGACGAACCGCTAGATTTGTTTCCCACTATCAGCATGTTAATCTTCCGATGGCGGTTGCCCTCTGGCACGCATACGGGTTTTAATACGCCTAGCGTCAACCAAGGCAGTCAGAGGTGCCAGGGTGCCGGCCCCCTTATGATCCGCACCCGTAAAATGGAATTCGGAGGAAAGCCTTATGCGTAAGACCATGCGTAACACTACAATCGCGCTTGCTGCGATCGGCACTGCCGCACTCGCGGCCGCCGCGCCGGCCTTTGCCAATTGCGACAGCGGCGAGGTCGTCATCAAATTCAGCCACGTTGTCAAGGCGACCGGCCATCCCAAAGGCGACGCAGCAACCATGCTTGCTGACCGCGTCAACAAGGAAATGAACGGCAAGGCCTGCATGGAGGTGTTCCCCAACTCCACGCTTTATGACGACGACAAGGTAATGGAAGCCCTGCTGCTGGGTGACGTTCAACTTGCAGCACCTTCGCTATCGAAGTTTGAGGCCTACACGCTGAAATACCGCCTCTACGACCTGCCATTCCTGTTCAAGGACCTTAACGCTGTAGACAAATTCTACGACAGCAAGGAAGGCAAGGAACTGCTGAGCACGGAGGGCATGACCGACAAGGGTTATATCGGTCTTGGCTATTGGACATCCGGCCTCAAGCAATTCTCCGCCAAGGTGCCACTTATCAAACCTGAGGACGCCAAGGGCCTCAAATTCCGCGTCCAGACATCCGACGTCGCCGTGGCGATGATCGAGGCGTTGGGCGCAAACGCCCAGAAGCTCGCGTTCAAGGAAGTATATGGCGCGCTGCAGACAGGTGTTGTCGACGGCCAGGAAAACACATGGTCCAACATCTATACCCAGAAGTTCTTCGAGGTTCAGGATGGCATCACCCAGACCAACCATCAGCTTCTGGCCTACCTTCTCGTCACGACGACCGAATTCCTCGACAGCTTGAAGCCTGACGTGAAAGAGCAGTTCCTGAAGATTGCTGATGAGGTTACCAAGGCTGCAAACGACAGCGTCGGCAAAAAGGAATCTGAAAACCGCGAGAACATCATAAAGGCCGGCTCAAAAGTTCGCGAACTGACACCCGAACAGCGCGAAGCCTGGATCAATACGATGAAGCCTGTCTGGTCTAAGTTCGAAGCTGACATCGGTAAAGACCTCATTGACGCGGCAGTTGCTGCGAACAACTGAACAATAATGAGGGGAGGCAAAAGCGCCTCCCCTCTTTGTTCAGTAGGCCGGACTTTCGTGACGAAGCAGCTGAGCCGGGACAAATGACAAGTGTCGGCGGGTGGGAGGAACAATAATGCAGCAGGTTTCGAGTCGGGTTACGCGGATCGAGGAATCGATTCTGGCGTTCCTGCTGGCCGCAATCACCATCATTTCATTTACCCAGGTGGTCGCCCGCTATGTCTTTAATTCAGGATGGGGCGGCGCACTCGAACTGACCCGCGTGCTGTTTGCCTGGATGATCCTGTTTGGCATGAGCTATGGCATCAAAATGGGCTCGCACCTGGGCGTCGATGCTTTTGTCCGCCTGTTCCCCAAACCGGTCTTCCGCGCCACCGCTGTATTCGGCGCGGTCTGCTGCATCCTCTATGGCGTAGTCCTGCTCAGCGCCGACTGGTTGCAGAACTTCGGCGCCAATACTCGGGGTGGCGCGATTGATTATTGGCTCAAGATGTACAAGGTCGGCATCGGCCTTGATGACCTGACATATCCAGAGTGGTTCAAGGAACTGTTCGGTATCAGCAAGGACCGCCTGCACCGCTGGATCGCCTATCTCATGCTGCCTTTGGGCTTGGCGCTTTTCGCCTTCCGCTCATTCGAGGCCTTGATCGACATCATTCGCGGCAAGCGCGAGACGATTGTTGCTTCACATGAAGCTGAAGAACTCGTCGCCGAGAACAAGGACCTTCTCAAGGATTGACCGCGCGCCAACCGCGGAGCCCAAGGAATCATTTCTCATGGAAGCCGGAATCCTTTTTGCCCTCGTCATGGTTCTGTTGTTCCTCGGCGTGCCAATCGCCATAGCCCTTGGCCTGTCGAGCATCATTATCATCGCGTTTTTTTCAACCGATTCGATGTCATCGGTTGCACTGCAGCTGCTCAACAGCTCGCAGAACTACACCTTGCTCGCTATCCCGTTTTTCATCCTCGCTTCCGCCTTCATGTCGACCGGCGGCGTCGCGCGGCGCATCATTCGTTTCGCCATTGCCACCGTCGGACATTTCAGGGGCGGCCTTGCCATCGCATCTGTGATGGCGTGCATGTTGTTTGCCGCACTGTCGGGATCCTCACCCGCAACAGTCGTGGCCATTGGCACCATTGCCATCGCCGGCATGCGACAGGTTGGCTACACCAAGGAATTCGCCGCCGGCGTAATCTGTAATGCTGGCACGCTAGGCATCCTCATACCGCCATCGATCGTGATGGTCGTTTACGCCGCAGCAACGGATGTTTCCGTTGGACGCATGTTCCTGGCCGGCGTCGTGCCAGGATTGGTTGCTGGCCTCATGTTGATGACGACCATTTACATCATGGCGCGCTACAAGAACCTGCCCGCAGGCGAATGGCAGGGCATGCACGAATTCATTTCGGCAGGCAAGGACGCCGCGTGGGGCCTGTTTCTCATCGTCATCATCATCGGCGGCATTTATGGTGGCGTGTTCACTCCCACAGAAGCGGCTGCCGTCGCCGCGGTCTATTCCGCTCTCGTCGCGCTCTTCGTCTACCGCGACATGGGCCCACTGAAGGACGTGCGGTGGGTTCCCGAAGATACCGATAAACGCACTCGGGTTGGGTTTTCCGCATCCGTCTACGCCGTTGCGTTCTATCTCGTCTGGCTGATCCTCTCGTTCTTCTTCATTCCAACAACGTCGCTGAATACGCGTGCCTCAATCGGTGGCGTTCTGTCGTTACTCATTTTGCTCGGATATCCGATGATACGCGGACCCGAGTTCGGCCTTGCCGGGCTACCCATGACGATCGCACGCGGCCTGCCGGTCTGGGGTCGCAACTTGTGGCTCATCACCCGCAAGTTCTTCCCCGCGCTGTTCCACGCCGACACTCACAAGGTCATGGTCGACAGCTCCAAGACCATCATCATGCTTATGTTCATCATCGTGAATGCACTGTTGTTTGCTCACGTGTTGACATCCGAACGCATCCCCGACGCCATAACCCAATGGATGGTGTCTATGGGCTTCAACTGGTTCACCTTCCTTATTGCGGTGAACCTGTTGCTGTTGCTCGGCGGCCAGTTCATGGAGCCATCAGGCCTCTTGCTGATCGTAGCACCCGTCGTGTTCCCAATTGCCATTGAGCTTGGCATCGACCCGATCCACCTGGGTATCATCATGGTCGTGAATATGGAGATCGGCATGATTACGCCGCCCATCGGCCTCAACCTGTTCGTCACATCCGGCATAACAGGCATGAACCTGGTACAAGTGGTGAAGGCAGCCGCACCCTTCGTTGCTGTTCTATTCCTGTTCCTGATCCTGGTGACGTATGTTCCAGTCATATCGACGTGGCTGCCGACCCTCTTGATGGGACCTGAAATCATCACGCGTTAGATTTGCCTGATGCCGTTAATAGTCCTGTCGATTTAGGATTGCACCAGTGGGACGAGAACCGACACTGGAGCAACCCTTGAACAACGAAATGGTTGAATTTTGCGCTGAACAGCGCTGGAATCGAACCGGCCGTGCACTTGAAACCACGACCAGAACCAGGCCCACAACAAGCGTTGTGATGGAGATTTGATAGCTATGGCCAAACTCGACGACATTGAGGAGCGCAAGGAATGGGTCGATGCGATCAACTCGGTTATCGCATTCGAGGGGACTGGTGAAGCCGACGACATCCTCGAAGAGGTGGTCGCAGCGGCACGGCGCTCGGGAGCACATCTGCCCTTCGCCGCCAATACCGCCTACATAAACACGATCGATCCTGACGAGCAGCCGCCCTACCCCGGCGAACGAATGCTTGAGGTCAAGGTCAGGGCTGCAATCCGCTGGAACGCCGCGGCCATCGTCCTCAAGGCCAATAAGGAGAGTTCCGAACTGGGCGGCCACATCGCCTCATTCCAGTCGGCCGCCACACTCTATGCAACGGGCTTCACACATTTCTGGAATGCCCCCCATGAAGGTCACGGCGGCGACTTGCTGTTTCTTCAGGGTCATTCCGCCCCTGGCATCTATGCGCGTGCCTTCATCGAAGGACGACTAACGGAGGAACAGGTCGTCAATTTCCGCCAGGAAGTCGACGGCAAAGGTATTTCCAGCTACCCCCATCCATGGCTGATGCCGGATTTCTGGCAGTTCCCAACCGTGTCGATGGGACTTGGGCCCCTCATGGCGATCTACCAGGCCCGGTTCTTGAAGTATCTGCACGGGCGCGGCCTTGCAGATACGTCCAACCGGCACGTCTGGGTCTTCTGCGGCGACGGAGAAATGGATGAACCCGAAAGCCTGGGCGCCATTGCCCTTGCCGGACGGGAGAAGCTCGACAACCTTATCTTCGTTATCAACTGCAACTTGCAGCGTCTTGACGGCCCCGTTCGCGGCAACGGCAAGATTATCCAGGAGTTGGAAGGCGACTTCCGCGGCGCTGGATGGAACGTGATCAAGGTCATATGGGGTTCGACCTGGGACGAACTGATCGCCAAGGACACCACCGGCCGCCTGCGTCAGCTCATGGAAGAATGCGTCGACGGCGAATATCAGGACTTCAAGTCGAAGAATGGCGCCTACATTCGCGAAAAATTCTTCGGTCGGTATCCCGAAACAGCGGCGATGGTTGCCGATTGGTCTGATGCAAAAATTTGGAAGTTGACGCGCGGCGGCCACGATGCCCGCAAAGTTTACGCCGCCTACAAGGCAGCCGTGGAACACCAGGGCCAGCCAACCGTATTATTGACCAAGACCGTCAAGGGATACGGCATGGGCGAATCCGGTGAAGGCCAGATGATCGCCCATCAGGCCAAGAAGATGGCCTACGAACCGTTATTGAAGTTTCGTGACCGCTTCAACGTGCCACTAAGCGACGAGCAGGTTAAGAACCTCGAACTTGTCAAACTCTCTGAAGACTCACCTGAGATGAAGTACCTGCGCGAGCGGCGCGCAGCACTCGGTGGCTATCTTCCGCAGCGTCGCACCAAGGCGTCAGAAAACCTCACTGTTCCCAAGCTCGATGCCTTCAAGGCACAGCTCGAAGCAACCGGTGAAGACCGCGAGGTCTCAACCACCATGGCGATCGTGAGAATCCTCAACACGCTGTTGCGCGACAAGACGATCGGCAAGCGCATCGTTCCCATCGTGCCCGATGAAAGCCGCACATTCGGCATGGAGGGCATGTTCCGCCAGTATGGGATCTTCAGCCAGGTCGGCCAGCTCTACCGCCCGCAGGACGCCGATCAGCTCATGTACTACAAGGAAAGCAAATCCGGACAGATGCTTCAGGAAGGCATCAACGAGCCCGGCGCCATGTCGAGTTGGATTGCAGCTGCCACCAGTTACTCAACGTCCAACGTGACGATGATCCCGTTTTATATCTACTACTCGATGTTCGGCTTCCAGCGCGTGCATGACCTGGCCTGGGCCGCAGGGGACTCGCGCGCACGCGGCTTCCTGGTCGGTGGAACCGCAGGCCGCACCACGCTGAACGGTGAAGGCTTGCAGCACGAGGACGGTCATAGCCACATCATGGCGGCGACGATCCCGAATTGTATCTCCTACGACCCCACATATGCCTATGAAGTGGCCGTCATCGTACAGCATGGCTTGAAGCGCATGGTCGAGGATCAGGAAGATGTCTTCTACTACCTCACCGTTATGAACGAGAACTACCCGCATCCAGCCATGCCGGAAGGTGCAGAAGACGGCATCATCAAGGGCATGTATCTGTTGCGTGCCGCACCAGAGGATGCCAAGGGCCACAAGGTGCAATTGATGGGCTCCGGCACCATTCTGCGCGAAGTCATCGCCGCTGCTGATCTTCTGCAAAAGGACTTCGGCATTCCCGCCGACATCTGGAGCGTGACGAGCTACACCGAGCTTGCTCGCGAAGCAGCAAGCGTCGAGCGCTGGAACCTGCTCAACCCGGAAGAAAAGCCCAAGCTCGCCTATGTCACCGAAAAGCTCGCGGAACGCGGCGATGGGCCGGTGGTTTCATCAACCGACTACATCCGGGCGTTTTCCGAACAGATCCGCCCATACGTTGCCGCCAAGTACCGTACACTCGGCACCGACGGGTTCGGACGCTCAGACTTCCGTCGCCGGCTTCGTCACCACTTCGAAGTTGACCGGCACTTTGTCGTCATTTCAGCTCTGAAGGCGTTGGCCGAAGAAAACAAGGTGCCGTCGGCAAAGGTGAGTGAGGCGATTGCCAAATACGGCATTGATCCAAGCAAGCCGGATCCAGCCACCGCTTAATACCAACAGCAATTTTCTACAGATCTAGAAGCCATGAAAAGCCGCAACACCCACGCCGCCCGAGGAATCTGAACATGTCCATTGAAGACGTAAAAGTCCCCGATATCGGCGATTTCAACGATGTCCCCGTGATCGAAATCCTGGTCAAGCCAGGCGACACAGTGGCGCCTGAAGATGCCCTCGTCACACTCGAAAGTGACAAAGCCTCCATGGACGTACCATCGCCCGTCGCCGGCAAAATTGTGGAAGTTCTTGTCAGCGTTGGCGACAAGGTTTCGCAAGGCACCTCGATCGTGAAGATGGAGAGCAGTTCTGGCGATAGTGCCGGCGTTGCTGCGGACTCCAAACGAAGCACCAACGATGCAGGTGGTGCACCTGCCGCAGCTGCTGCCACCAAAGTATCCACGCCAGTCGCTGCCTCCTCCGACACATCCGATGAAGATGACGACGCTTCAAGTAAGCCCCGCGCCATTCCACCCCCGATCGACTTCGGCGATGTCTATGCCAGCCCCACCGTTAGACGCCTTGCGCGCGAATTGGAGGTTGACCTCAAACGTGTCAGCGGCACCGGGAACAAAGGTCGCATCACCAAGGAGGACGTCAAACGTGCGGTTGTCGGCACTGCTACCGCAAGCCCCGCTGGCGGAGGCTTCGGCATTCCGGAAATACCAGCGCAAGACTTCTCCAAATTCGGACCGGTAGAAGAAAAATCGTTATCGCGCCTGAAGAGGCTATCCGGTCCGCACCTGCACCGGGCCTGGCTCAACATTCCACACGTCACGCACACCGATGAAGCCGACATCACCGACCTTGATGCCTACCGCAAGGACCTCGACAAGTCCGCCAAGGAAAAAGGCTACCGCGTCACCCTGCTGGCGTTCCTGCTGAAAGCATCCGTTGCGTGTCTGAAGGAATACCCAGAATTCAACGCCTCGCTCAATCAGGCCAAGGACGCACTGATCTACAAGAAATATTACAACATCGGCGTTGCCGTTGACACGCCAGATGGGCTGGTCGTGCCCGTCGTGAAGGACGTTAACGCCAAGGGCATCATTGAGCTGTCCAAGGAGCTGGGCGATGTTTCGGCCAA
>JBKEAX010000151.1:0-2755 GCA_047972825.1 Hyphomicrobiaceae bacterium
GCCTCATATCCTTGTCAAACACAGATAAGCCGTGCCGAACCTGATCGAGTGCCGACTGTAGAAGGTCGCGGTTGTACTGCAGCGCTTCGGAGGCGTCGTCGAGAAGTTTCATGGTCGACTGGCTCGACATGCTGCCACGTTGCAACAAAAGTGAAAGTACCAGCCGGGCTGATGCCGAACCAACCGAACTTGACAATAAGTGCTCTGCAAAGCGAACCACAGGGATGTCTGCCTCCGCGTGGCGGCCCGATATCATGTTTCTGCTTGCCAAGTATTCGTTGAAGGCGCGTTCTGCGCGGTCAACGCCAACGTACTGGCCAACACTGCGCTCCAGGTCCCCCACTGAAATGTGCGTTTGCCACATCCGGATTGGCGGATTTTCCTGCAACGGTTTTAGGGGTTCGTCCTGAATGAAAAATTGCGCCTGAATGCGTTCAATTGGTTCAGGTGTCCTCAACAACGAAACGGTCAAATAGGTGAGAAGATTGGCTGAAAGGCTCCAAAGAACACCGTGCGTCAGCGGATCGAAGTGCAGGTAGAATAGCGTTTGTGGTTTTAAAAAGCCGATACCGAATGGGCCATTATCGATGATGGAGGCTGGTAGCCAACCGGCATTGGCAATCCACGGTAACACCAGTGTATAGGCCCAGATTGCCGTGCCGACGCTGATGCCGGTAATGGCGCCGCGTGCGGTACCCTTGTTCCATATCAGGCCAATGAAGAATGCAGGAGCGAACTGCGCTATCGCAGCAAATGAAAGTAGTCCGATTTCCGCAAGACCATGCAACTTGCCAACGGTTTGATAGACGAGATATGCCAGCAGCAAAAGCACCGCTATTGCAATCCGCCTTATGACGAGTAGCGAACGGGCGATCTGTTCTTGGTGTGGTGGCTCCATAAGGTCTTGGCGGAGCAACAGCGGCACAACAAGCCCGTTGCAAACCATAATAGACAACGCCACGGTTTCGACGATTACCATTGCGGTCGCTGCCGACAGCCCGCCCAAGAAGGCAAGCACTGTGAGCAGTTTCGCATCACCCAGGACGGGAAGCGAGAGCATGAAGAAATCGGCGTCGTGTGTCTCCGTTCCAAGGCTTGCCAACCCGGCCGCGGCGATTGGTACGACGAAGAGGTTGGTCAAGACAAGATAAACGGGAAACAGCCATGAGGCGCGGCGCAGCTCTGCTTCAGAGTTGTTCTCGACGACTGCCACATGAAATTGCCGCGGCAAGAGAATTACGGCGATACTGGATAGCAGCAATACAGTAAGCCACATGCCGCCGTTCAAGCCCTGACCAAATATATTGGTGACGATGGGACTGCCATCAATCTTGGCCCAGAAGCCATCGAGGCCGCCGTAAAGCCCGAACAAAACGAATAACCCGACGGCCAGGAAGGCAACCAGCTTGACGACGGATTCTGCTGCTATCGCCAGCATCAATCCATCCTGGTTTTCGGTGGCATCGATGTGTCGTGTGCCAAACAGGATAGCGAAGACTGCCAGAAGGAGGGTAATAAGGAGAGCCGTATCGATGAATCCGATACGCGGAACATCGATTGCGACAATTGCATCGGCACCAATAAGAGTTTCGATCGAAACGCTGATGGCCTTCAACTGAAGCGCGATGTAGGGCAGAGAACCGACGACGGCAACCACGGTGACGATTGCAGCTAAGGCATGGTTCTTGCCATAACGTGCAGCGATGAAGTCGGCTACGGAGGTGACGTTCTGGCTCTTGGCGATGCGGACGATGCGCAGGAGCACTGGGTAGCCAACCGTAAAGAACAAAATGGGGCCCAGGTATACCGGGAGGAAGTCGTAGCCTGTCGATGCGGCCAGTCCGACGCTGCCGTAAAAGGTCCAAGATGTGCAATATACGGCCAGGGAAAGTGCGTAGATATAGGGTCGGCCGGATTTCGTATCCGCGAACCTGAGTGACCGGTCGCCGAACCAGGCAAGTGCAAACAGACCGCTCAGGTAGAGCAGCGCCACGGCGACAATGACCCAGCCTTCGATCATCGACGTTTCGTCACCGCGACAGCGGCCTCCGCAATAGACTTATTCCTGAATGCCGATTGGCAAATTCTAACCGGATCTATAGAAGCGAAAACGCGTAAAGTTCCGGAGTTTAAAGAACCCATAAGATTAGGTCGCCCTGCTGGCACTGGGGTTATGAGTTTCGGGTGGACGCCGACTGCTTTCACCAAAACAAAAAAGACTTTCGTGCCATCTACAAATCCCACCTTAGAGAAGCAGAAGCAACCGGAAAACTGCGAAATTACAAGATGGTGGCGTGGGGCAGCAACGTGGTGAATGATGCACTGTCGTGGGAAGGGGAGCATCAGTGACCGCACAGGACGTAAAAGCAACTGGGTTATTGGTGGGTATGAGGTCAGCCCCGGTTTGTTGCAGCAGTTGACTGCGTGGCGTTACGTGGATCAGGCCAGCAATAAAAGGGGCAACAACTGAAGCCGCTTTTTATCAGCTGAACTGTCTCTTAAGGTCCGAATCGGACTTAAGTCCCGGGGCAGGCCACGTAAACTGGAGCAAGAGAACCACCAGGTGATCGCAGTGAAGTTGATCTCATCAGGCACTCTTTCAACAAGGATCAAAAGTCATGGGCATGATTAGTGAATTCAAGGAATTCGCCGTAAAGGGAAATATGATCGATATGGCCGTCGGCATCATCATCGGCGGCGCTTTCGGTACCATCGTCAAGTCGCTGGTGGATGATGTCATCATGCCGCCGATCGG
>JBKEAX010000161.1:0-2017 GCA_047972825.1 Hyphomicrobiaceae bacterium
TACGATGCGTTTGCGAAGATCGTGTCCGAGTGGCTTGGTCATGGATGCTGGCCCCCTGACCCAGCATCCATCTTGAATCACTGTTCGCAGAAAATGGGAACCCCAAACCGAGTCAGCCAAAGATGAACATGCTCTAGTGTCCTGAACCAGAAGTTCATGTCATCAAGACCCTGGCGCGGCGTTGCGTCGGCAGAAGCGCTGCACACTTCGGCTGAACATGCTCTATTCGTTATTCACCGATACGAATGTCACCTGGTAACAGTGCACCGGCTTTTTGAGCTTCTTCCAGGGCATGCGCCAGTTCTTCACGCGCCTTTTCAGCCTGGCGCTGACGGCTCCACAAGGACGCATAAAGCCCATCGCGCTCCATCAGTTGAGCATGCGTTCCCTGCTCCACGAGGCAGCCTTTTTCAAGGACAAGGATGTTGTCTGCATGGACGATTGTCGACAGCCGGTGTGCGATGACAAGTGTCGTGCGGTTCTTGGCCACCCGGTCGAGGGCGTCCTGAATTTCCTTTTCAGTGTGGCTGTCGAGCGCGCTTGTCGCTTCGTCCAGCATCAGTATCGGCGGGCCCTTGAGGATCGTGCGGGCGATAGCCACACGCTGTTTTTCGCCACCTGAGAGTTTCAGACCGCGTTCGCCCACCATGGTGTCGTAGCCTTGCGGCAGCGCATCGATCAAGTGATCAATCTGGGCCAGCGAGGCAGCCTGCTTGACTTCTTCATCGATCGCATCAATGCGGCCGTAGCGAATGTTGTATAGGATCGTGTCGTTGAAGAGCACGGTGTCTTGCGGCACCACACCGATAGCTGCCCGAAGCGAAGCCTGGGTCACATCGCGGATGTCCTGCCCATCAATGCTCACAGCGCCCGACTGGATATCGTAGAACCGGAAAAGGATGCGTGAGATCGTGGACTTGCCTGCGCCTGACGGGCCGACGATGGCAACCATTTTACCGGCTGGCACTTCAAATGATAGGTTGTGCAGAACCTGCCGCTCGGGATCGTAGAAGAAGGACACGCTATCGAAACGGATGGTGCCGTGCCGAACTTCCAGCGGTACTGCCCCAGGTTTGTCCTCCACCTCGGGATGTTCCTGCAAAAGAGCGAACATCGTTTCGAGATCGACGAGCCCCTGTTTGATTTCGCGATAAACCGTGCCCATTAAGTTCAGCGGCATGTAGAGCTGGATCATCATGGCATTGATCATGACGAAGTCGCCAACGGTGTATTCGCCAGACATCACCCCACGCGCCGTCAGCCACATGACGAGCGTCATGCCGACGGTGTAGATGAGGGACTGCCCCGAGTTCAAAACACCTAGCGAATAATAGGTCTTGATCGCAGCTTGCTCGTAGCGCGCCATGGCGGCATCGAAGCGGCGGCTTTCCATGTCTTCGTTGCCAAAATACTTGACCGTCTCGAAGTTCAACAGGCTGTCGATGGCCTTGGTATTTGCATCGTTGTCGCTTTCGTTCATTTCGCGACGAATATGGATACGCCATTCCGATGCCGAGAACGTGAACCACATGTAGGCAATAACGGTTGCGATCACGATGGCCACGTAAATCCAATTGAAAAAATATAGCAGCACCCCGCATACAAGCAGAAGCTCAAGGATTGTTGGCGCAATCTGCAAAAGCCCCATCCTGATAATCAGCTCGATGGCGCGAGCCGCGCGTTCAATCACACGCGACAGGCCGCCGGTCCGCCGCTCCAGATGGAAGCGCAGTGACAGCCGGTGCAGATGGCGGAAGGTGCGGTTGTTAAGCTGGCGAACGGCGTGTTGGCCAACCTTGGTGAAGAACAGGTCTCGAATCTGATTCAGGACCATCATCAGAACGCGGCCACCACCATAAGCCACGATCAATCCCGTTGCGGTCAGCGCCAGAATTCCTGCCGGCTGGCCTGCTCCAGGTGCGTGCTCTGTCAGCCAGTCGACTGCCGCCTTGTAGACGACTGGGATCGAAATCGTGACGAACTTGGCGATGGTGAGAACGAGAAACGCGAGAACAAC
>JBKEAX010000169.1:0-6653 GCA_047972825.1 Hyphomicrobiaceae bacterium
CGGCATGTCGAAACCAGCGAAAGGGCGGCGCCCATGGCTCGCGTCACCGTCGAAGATTGCGTCGACAAGGTCTCCAACCGTTTCGAACTGGTATTGCTGGCTGCGCACCGTGCACGCACCATCGCAGGCGGTGGAGCCATTACGGTTGAACCCGATAACGACAAAAATCCGGTCATTGCGTTGCGCGAGATTGCAGAGCAGACGGTCCCGCCTGACGATATGCGTGAAAGCCTCATCCATTCGATCCAGAAGAATGTCGAAGTGGACGAGCCGGAGGCCGTGGCAGCTCCGTTGTTGCCAAACGACCGGCGTGCACCAGTTCTGGGGCGCGATGACCAATCGACCGATACAGTGGTTGACGTGATGACCGAGGAGCAATTGCTGCGCGGTCTGGAAGCTTTGACGCCATCAGAGCCTTCCGCTACTGGCGCTACAGGCGGGCCGCGTGATCGCAGCCGTTGAGTTCAGCTGCCGTGCACGCTTTCAGGATTAAATGGCAAGCCCGCCTGGCATGCAGCCAAAGGCGGGCTTTATTGTATCGGGGGCCGGCCCCTCGACCCTTGCATGGCGCATTTTTCAGGCTGAACCGCTAAACATTTCAGCTAAACATGGTCTATAGGGTCCGGACCCTAGCATGTGTGGTGTTCCGTTCCGGTGGTGAGGAGACCGGCCGCAGATGATGCGCCAGTATGAACTCGTAGAAAGAGTTCTGAGCTACGATCCCAAAGCTGACGAGGCTTTGCTCAACCGCGCCTATGTTTATGCCATGCGCGCGCATGGCGCGCAGAAACGTGCCGACGGAGCGCCCTATTTTTCACATCCGCTGGAAGTTGCAGCAATCCTGACCGAGTTCAAGCTGGACGATGCCACAATCGCCACGGCGCTGCTGCATGACGTGATCGAAGACACAGATACAACGCGGGCGGAAGTCGACCAGTTGTTTGGAGGCGAGATCGGTGCACTGGTCGATGGCCTTACGAAAATCAAGAAACTCGACCTGGTCACCAAAGAGGCGCAACAGGCTGAGAACTTCCGCAAGCTTCTCGTTGCCATATCAACAGACATTCGCGTGTTGCTGGTGAAGCTTGCTGACCGGCTTCACAACATGCGGACGCTTGAGCACAAGAAGCCGGCAAGCCGCCGCCGTACGTCCCAGGAAACGTTGGACATCTATGCGCCGCTCGCCGGCCTCATGGGCATCCAGTCCATGCGTGATGAACTGGAGAACCATGCCTTCTATTGGCTTCACCCGGAGGCACATGCGGCGGTTACGGATAAACTTGCCGAGTTGCGCAAGAAAAATGAAAACCTCGTTGAGGATATTCGCTGTTCGCTAAGTGACAAACTCGCCGAGGTTGGCGTTGGGGCTGAGGTCACGGGGCGAGAAAAACGGCCCTATGCCATCTGGCGCAAGATGGAAAACAAGCAGATTTCGCTTGAGCAGCTGTCGGATATCTATGCATTTCGCATCATCGTGGATGACATTGATGATTGCTATCGCGTGCTAGGTATCGTTCATCGGACCTGGCAAATGGTGCCGGGGCGCTTCAAGGACTACATCTCGGTGCCCAAGCGGAACAACTACCGCTCGGTCCACACAACAGTGATTGGCCCGCGTGCACAACGTGTTGAATTGCAGATTCGGACGCGTGAGATGCACGAGGTTGCGGAATACGGAATAGCCGCCCACGCACTCTACAAGAATGGCATGATGCTCACGCCGGCCACTGGCAACTGCATCCAGACCAACGGGGGCCCTTCAGATGGTCGTGGAGCATCAGGGCACAATGGCCAATTGGCCCACGCAACGAAAGAGCCGGGCGCGTCTCAGGCGAAGCCCCATGATCGCGACATGGAGCACAACCCTTATTTCCGTTTGCGCCAGTTGGTTGGCACATTGTTGGAGGGTTCCAACTCCGAAGAGTTCCTGGAGCACACGAAACTCGAACTGTTTCACGATCAGGTTTTCTGTTTCACACCCAACGGCCGATTGATCGCATTGCCGCGCGGGGCGACGGCGCTTGATTTTGCATACGCGGTGCACACCGACATCGGCAACACAGCGGTGAGCTGCTACGTCAATGGCCGCCGTTCGCCCATCGATACACGCCTTCGCAACGGCGACGAGGTTCAGATTCTAACGGCAAAGACGCATCGCCCTCCACTTGCGTGGGAAAAGTTTGTTGCGACCGGCCGAGCCAGAAGCGCTATCCGCAAAGCAGCGCGCGATGCTGCCCGTCTTCAATATTCAGAACTTGGCCGGCGTATGCTTGCGAGCAAATTTGCAGCGGTCTCCATAGAGTTTTCCGATGACAAGGTGCGCCGCATCCTGCCGCGTCTTAATCACAAATCGCTTGAGGATCTTTATGCTGCCGTGGCGCGCGATGAGTTGGCTTCCGCCGTCGTCATAAAGGCGGTGGCGCCGGATGCGGATATACCCGCGGCTGCTGCACCGGCACGCAGACCGCGCAACCGGTATGACACGGTTCAAAACCAGGAGGGTTGGTTCAACCTTTCCAATGTCGTCGGTATCAAGTTCAAGTTGGGCAATATATCTGGGGGCTTTCCGGCTGGAGATGGCGGCCGGACGAATGCAATTGGTGAAGATACCAGTGGTCCACCAAATACGGTAGAACCGCAAATTGCCGTTGTCTTCGAGGATGGTGGTGCCGTTCCCGGAGACCGGATCGTAGGCGTGCCAACGCCCTCGGGCAGCATCATGATATTCCAGATTCATTCCCCGTTGCTGCAGGAGCACGAGCAGGAGAACTGGATTGATGTGACATGGGATCTGGACCCAGAACATCCCGTCCGATTTCCCGCCCACATCTCGGTGACGACGTTGAATGAACCGGGTTCGTTGGCTGAAATTGCCCAGGTTATCGGCGAATCTGATGGCAACATCGACAACGTCAAGATGATGCACAGGGGCGCGGATTTCACTGAGATCAAGATCGACCTGGAAGTCTGGGATCTGGCGCATCTCAACCAGATCATCAGCGGGCTCAGGGCCAAGGCCGTCGTCAATTCGGCCGAGCGGATGTTCGATTAATCTGGCCCGGCCCTACAATCTGGAAAACGTTTGCTATTGTTGAATAGTGCGTGATTCGGGCGGTGGCATTGAAGCAGGGCGGCGCGCCGATGAAGCCACTGGTTGGCGTTCGTTTTTTCAGCCTCCTAAAGTTAAAGTATTTGAGATTTCGAAGTCTTTGCATGGCGGCTACCGGAATGTGGCCTTGTTTCCGCGTTTAACAGGTTTTTGGCGGCCGATGTGATGGTCAGCCGATATGAAGAAGTCTGCGTTTATCAAGAAACCTGCGTTTGCGTGAAAATGGCAATTGCGCGTAGGGCGAGATCTGCAGCGACCGGCTGCCGCGTTGCCAAGTGTTGATGACATGACATATGTCGCGCGGCTGTCCCAGGGGCAGGCGATGTTCTCAAGGCGCGTGAAATGCCCATACGGCACAGGTTCGAACATGATGTTTAAACGGCGCATACGCCCGAACATTCTTGAAAGGTTCCGCGTTTGGCTGTGGCCGCGCCGCAGCTGGTCGCGTTCGTTTCGCTATGTTTTGTACCGTATCGTCCGATTACGTACCACGCCGCACGCGCTGGCGCTTGGTTGCGCCGCAGGTGTTTTTGCGGCCTGTACCCCTTTGCTTGGGGGGCAAATTATACTGGCCACGCTTCTGGCCGTGGCACTGCGCGCAAGCGTGCCCGCTGCTATTCTGGCAACATTTTTTGGCAACCCATTGAGTTGGCCTCTGATTTGGCCTGCTACCTATGTTGCTGGCGCACATCTGATTGGTGAGGGGACTACCGCCAGTGTTGGTGAGCTTGGTATGCGGATCGATTCCTTGTGGCAGGCTCTTCTGGGCCAATCACCAGAGATGGTTGCTGCGGCTGCCGCGTTCGTATGGCCGCTGTTTAAACCCATGCTTGCCGGCAGTTTGCCGATCGGATTCGCTGCGGGTGTCAGCATTTACTATATAATGCGTGGTGCTGCGCGAACACTTGAGGTGAACCGCGCTTGCGGTCAGTATCGAGCGATCGTCTCCGATAGCATTCTGCAGCATGAAGAGTTGGCTGAGACTCGCAGCTGAACGTCGTCATTCCCTCGTATCCCACAACCGTGTAATTGGCTTTGCAACTATTGCGGGCCGGGCCGGACCCTAGGACCATGCTCAAAAACAAGATGACGCGCGAACTGCGTTTAGGAATCAACATCGACCACGTCGCTACCATCAGAAATGCGCGCGGCGGGTTGCATCCAGATCCGCTACGGGCCGCGCACCTCGCCATTGCTGCGGGGGCGGATGGTGTTACGGCTCACCTGCGCGAAGACCGCCGGCACATTTCCGATAGTGATATTGCTCGCCTGAAGCGCGAATTGACCCGGCCTCTCAACCTGGAAATGGCAGCGACGGACGAGATGCTGGCGATTGCCGTCAAGCACATACCCAAAGCCTGTTGTTTGGTACCTGAGCGTCGTCAAGAACGCACCACGGAAGGCGGGCTTGATGTGGTGGGTGGCGGGCGGCGACTGAAGCGGGTGGTCAGCGCGTTAAAGGATGTCGGCATCCGGGTGTCGCTTTTTATTGAACCTGACCTCAAGACGATAGAAGCGTCGGCGGCGCTTGGCGCTGATATCGTCGAATTGCACACAGGGCGTTATTGCGACCTGGCGCTTGAGGGCCGGTCCAAGAGCATTGCAGCAGAGGTCAAGCGACTAGCCCATGCGGCTACGTTTGCCGATGCCGCAGGTCTTGAGGTGCATGCAGGGCATGGATTGACCTACAACACTGTTGCCGCTGTTGCGGCAATGCCGGAGATCGTTGAGCTGAATATCGGCCACTTCCTGATCGGGGAGGCGATTTTTGGAGGGCTGGGGCAGGCTGTCTTGCATATGAGCAAGCTCATGCGGGAGGCGCGCGCGGCGTCCGGCGGGGTGGTGCTTGAAACGGCTCCAACGCGGCGCAAAGCCCCTGAGCCAACCAGGAAACGCGCGCGTGCGGCTTCGGCGGTTTCCCGCTCACGTACCTGATTGGATATATTGCAGATAACACAATCAGGTGCGGCAGACTGGTGCGGCCGAATTGCGCCGATACGGGTAAGCGTTTATAGCGATCCAACGAAGACAACTGTTTCAATGGTGAGTCGGCCCGAGCCGCTGTTTTAAGTGGCTGTAGGATACGTTAGTCGCGCCACGCTGGGACGTTTGTCGTAACCAACTCATGCATGTCGCGCAAAAGTGTGCAGCGGTTTTGCGATAATGGCATACATGAAATCAAAGACTTAAAGCGGGAGGAGCGAATTTCATAATTCGCGACAGGCTTTAAAGCGAAACCCGGGAACAGGCGCGAAAATGGCGGCAAAAGCGAGTGGTGGCGGGTGGTGGGAGACGATCAAAATCGTCATTGAGGCGCTTTTGATTGCGATGGTCGTGCGTGTGTTCTTCTACCAGCCCTTTAATATTCCTTCAGGGTCAATGAAAGAGACGCTGCTGGTCGGCGATTACCTGTTCGTCTCGAAACTGTCCTACGGATATTCCAAGTATTCGTTCACATCGAGCGTTGACCTGTTCAACGGGCGCATTTTTGGCGCCGAGCCCAAGCGCGGTGACGTCATCGTCTTCAAACTTCCGCGCGACAATTCCACCGACTACATCAAGCGCCTGATCGGGATGCCTGGCGACGAAATCAAGGTGAGTGAAGGCGTCGTGTACATTAACGGCGAAGAGGTCAAGCGCGTGCCCGACGGTGAATTCGTGACGCGCGAAGACTTCGGACCGCCGCGCCGTCTCAAGCGTTATGTGGAGACGTTGCCCAACGGGGTTTCCTATAAGGTGCTCGACGCAGAGCCGAAAGGACCATTCGACAACACCGGCGTCTACAAGGTGCCTGCGGGCCATTACTTCATGATGGGTGATAACCGCGACAACTCCACCGACAGCCGGGCGCAGTGGGGTGTTGGTTTCGTTCCATATGAAAACCTCATCGGCCGTGCGGAGGTCATTTTCTTTTCTGCCGCAGTTGATGAGCCTGGGGCATTCAGCTGGATGAGCCCGTGGACCTGGCCGTTTGATGTCCGCTGGTCACGCTTCTTCACCCTGGTGCGTTGAAGGCATGGGTGGCACGTCTAACCAGATTGTGCGGCTTGAAGGCGCTCTTGGGTACACGTTCACCAACCGCGCCCTGGTTGAAAGGGCGCTGACACATTCCAGCGTTCGCGGTGATAGCCGGCGACGCTCGGACAATGAACGGCTGGAGTTCCTGGGTGACCGTGTTCTGGCGTTGACCATCTCCCAGCACCTATTCACGCGCATGAGTGAAGCCCGTGAAGGCGAACTCGCGCGTGCTTTCAACCGGTTAGTGCGGCGTGAAACCTGTGCCGCGGTGGCGCGTGACATTGATCTGGGTGCAAGTCTCTTGTTGTCGGAAAGCGAGGCCGACAGCGGCGGGCGCGATAAGGACACGATCCTCGCGGATGCCATGGAAGCTCTTCTGGCCGCGATTTTTCTGGAGGCTGGCTTCGAGGTTGCCCGGGATGTCATACTAGCGCATTGGCGGGTATACATTGAAGGCTCGCCGGTGGCGGCTACGGCAGATGCCAAGTCCGCTCTGCAGGAATGGGCTCAGGGGCAGGGGTTGCCC
>JBKEAX010000193.1:0-5445 GCA_047972825.1 Hyphomicrobiaceae bacterium
GTCTTTTATTTCTCGCCATGTTCTTCACGCCGAACCACGTACACTTCAGCTAAACATGCTCTTGTCTCTGGAGCATGTTTTTCACGCTGAACCGCTCCACACTTCAGCTAAACATGCTCTAAGACACTCGCAGGCCGACAGCGCTGATGCGCCCATTTATTTTGGCTGGACTTTGAAATGCCGCCGCCCTGCTCCCGTTTGCAAAATTGCATTCAGTTGCACGCGGCACGTATGAACTTCCCTGCAAGACATTTGCAAAGATACCGCCGGCGGCACGTTTCAATTTCGGCACTACACACGTGGGCGCCGCGCGAAATTGTCCAGCTTGCCTTGAGTGCAATTCCCGGTCTTGTACCTGGGCACAAGACCGGGTTGTGCTTCATGCAAAACTAGGCACTCAGGCTGCGGAGGCGTTCTTTTCGAGGAACTTCACCGCATCGCCGACAGTCAGGATGTGCTCGGCGGCATCATCGGGAATTTCGCACCCGAATTCTTCCTCAAATGCCATCACCAGTTCGACGGTATCCAAGCTGTCAGCGCCCAAGTCATCGATAAAGCTGGCGTTGTCGGTGACCTTCTCGGCCTCCACACCCAGATGCTCCACGACAATCTTCTTCACGCGCTCAGCGACATCACTCATAAGTCTTCCCTCGCGTCCTTAAGCTCAATCTACTTTTCGTTCGGTACCTGCCGCCCATGGCAATGCATGGCGGACGGTGTCTCAAAATTTGCCGGTGTCTCTCTGCCGGATCGTATCTCGTCAGCACCGCGTTCGCATCCTTTGGAACGCTTTAATCACTGCCGGTACACGAGTCCTGCGCCGGAGGCATCGGCTGAGCCCTTGGTCGCTGGGTGTTTTCCCCAGTTTCCGCAGCCGAAAACCAGCGGCTCGTTAACACACTTCCTAGCCCTTGACCAGCACCCCGATCACGTTGTCGAAGCTCTCCGTAGAGCCCAGAAAACAAGGCTACGCTGGCTTTGTCCATTTTTCCAGTTTGGCAGCAGCCCGCGTTTTCAGGCAAACCAGCATATCGCCCTCTGAGCGGCATAGGCTAAAATAGCCCTAAATCATAGCCATGCCGCCATTGATGTGAAGTGTCTGGCCGGTGACGTAACCGCCTTCCTCAGACGCCAGATACAATGCTGCTGCGGCGATATCGGCAGGTTCACCAAACCGTTGGGCCGGAATCATCTTGGCGATTTCTTCGGTTTGTTTTTCGTTCAATACGTCTGTCATCGGTGTTTTTATGAAGCCTGGAGCGATCGAGTTGGCCGTGATGCCGCGCGATGCAACTTCGCGTGCCAGCGATTTGGTCATGCCAATCATACCGGCCTTGGACGCAGCATAGTTGCCCTGCCCGGGATTACCGAACACGCCTGAGACAGACGAAATATTGATGATGCGCCCGTATCCCGTCCTGGACCGCATCATGTGGCGTGCTGCCGCCCGCATGAGCATGAATGTCGAGGTCAGGTTCACCGCGATGACATCGTCCCACTGGTCATCTTTCATCACCATGAACAAGTTGTCCTTGGTGAGGCCTGCGTTATTCACGATAATATCAAGCCGCCCACCAAGCGCTTTGATGGCTTCGTCAACCAGCCGGCCGACGGCTGCACGATCTGCCAGGTCGCACGGCACAACGAATACACGCTCGCCCAGCTCACTTTTCAACGCTTCCAGCTTTTCCGCCTGGCGGCCGGATATGGCAACGTTGGCACCTGCCTTATGGAAGGCCCGGGCAATGGCACCGCCGATGCCTCCTGTGGCGCCGGTCACCAGCGCTGTCTTGCCTGTCAAATCGAACATGTCACAAAGTTCCTGAAGTCAAATAGGTTTCGAGGTGTTGGGGTCTGACTCAATTGCAATTATGGGTTCCAAGCTCGCTATTTGCGCGTGCTGGCCGTCAGCGTCAAGCAAGGCGCAAGTCGGGAGGGTCAGGGTCCAAACCCTAAGACCCATCAAGTCCCAACCCTAAGGAAGCTCGCGCATCCATGCATACTTCCAGCGGTTACTTTTCGGAAAGAGCTTGAATTCCTCCGATAGCTCGGCTGCCGTTGTTTGCGGCCCATGAAAGAATTTTGGCGGACTTTCCCAATCTGCTGACAACTGACAGTTGCCATCTGGATAAAGCATCAGATGGGCGGTGTACCATAGCCCCCGCACTGCATTTGCCCCTTCCGCCCGACGCTGCCGCTCGGCCTTGACCAGCGGGCGGATCTGCTCCGTCAAATCTTCCCGGAGTAGTTTTCTGGGGTCATTCATGCCGCCAATCTCAATGCGGTTTCCAATTGCGGAAATACGGAAACCGACCCATTGCCACGGCTGCTCACCACGCGGGATGAAAGAGTCCAATGCAGTTGCTATGGCCTTGAGAAAGGGGTTGGAAGAGATTTCCGCCCTTTGTGTTTCGCCCCATGTCTTCAGAAACTGTTCGAAAGGTGCGTCTTCAGGCTTTGGCTTGAGCACCTCACATGGCGCTCGACCAAGCTGGCTGTGCAGAAAGCGAGCGAACGCAGGCCGCCCATCGGCGACCTCATCGTTTTCCTCATCTCGAATGAGCTCGCTGGGCAGCCCAACTACGATTGATCTGGAATTGCATTTGGCAACGAGCGCGCCATGCTCATCGAATTCCGCCAGCGCCCATGCTGCCAGAAACGAATCGAGATCTTCAGCTAAAATGGAAGTCTGCCCTTCGCTTCCGATTAATACGATTGGCGGCTCACCCTTATCGCCTTCGCGAAACCATTGCGCTACGCGTGACCCTTCAGGAAGCCGCATGAAACAGCCAAAGGCAGGCCACAAGTCCGCGCCGTTCTCGATCCAGAAATCGTCCATGCGATCGCCAAACATGCGCGTCGCGCCAAGCGAAAGCCACTCCTGCTTTGCCAGATAATTAGCCACCGATCGGATCAGGGGCGGCATTTCGCGCCCATCGGGCCACGTGTCCGCAATGCTGTCGGCGCGGACAGCTTCCGCGTAGGTCTCAACCATGCTGCATCCTTACAATGCGCTGATACTTGCGATGTCTTCTGGCGTGCCGATCGCAACTGCGTTGATGCTCTTATCAATGCGGCCAACCAGACCCGACAGCACCTTACCCGAACCCACTTCATACACGTCCGTGATGCCGTTCTGCGCCATATAGATAACGCTTTCACGCCAGCGCACCGTTCCCGTGACCTGTTCCACCAGACGTTTGCGGATCTCGTCGGGATCGGAAACAGGTGCAGCCAGGACATTGGAAACGACCGGCACTGAAGGCGCCTTGATCTCGATCTTCGATAACGCTTCTGCCATCGCATCGGCAGCAGGTTGCATAAGCGCACAATGGAAGGGGGCCGATACGGGAAGCGGCATCGCCCGGCGGACACCGAGTGGCTTGCCCGCTTCGGCGACACGGTCAATCGCGCGCTTGTGCCCCGAGAGTACGACTTGCGTGGGATCATTGTCGTTGGCGACCTGGCAGACGTCGCCCTGAGCGGCGGCGTCGGCAACTTTCTGGCCAACCTCCAGGCCGACGCCGAGCAATGCCGCCATTGCACCTTCGCCAACTGGAACAGCTTTCTGCATTGCCTCACCACGCAACCGCAGCAACCTTGCAGTATCGGCCAGCGAGAACGCACCAGCAGCTGCAAGCGCGGAATATTCACCAAGCGAATGACCTGCAACAAACTTGACCTTGTCGGCCAGTTTGAAGCCTTTCTCCTGCTCCAAAACGCGCATCACAGCCATCGACACTGCCATCAAGGCCGGTTGTGCGTTGGCGGTCAATGTTAGCGTTTCTTTTGGGCCGTCCCACATTATGGCCGATAGCTTGTCGCCAAGCGCTGCATCGACCTCCTGGAATACCTCGCGCGCGGAAGCGAAATTGTCCGCCAACGCCTTGCCCATGCCCACCGCCTGGCTGCCTTGGCCTGGAAATACGAATGCCACGCCCATCGTTCTTGTTCCTTGCTTGTGCGTATTAAATGCCGGGCTTTAGGCAACAGGCACGGCACGAAGTCAAGCCGCAGCACATATTGAAGATGCCTGCGGACGGTGCACAGGCCTATCCCAATTGGCGCACCGAATTTCAAGCACCGTTCGCCCCTTTGGATTTCATTTGCCTCATCCCACGACGCTCACAGCACACACTGCGACCAAACGCACCAGAATTTGCAAAATTTCCTCACAAGTGTTGCGAACTATTTCATTCAACTCACGGGCAACGCTGGCTTTTTGTCGCACAGGTGGCTTGTCGCCTTGATCTTGTCAGGACTTCTGGGCCAGTGGGGCATATCGTTAAAAGTTAGGGAAAAATTACTCATGTTTAAGCGTATTCTGGCAGTGACCGCACTGTCGCTATTTGGGCTGATTTCTGCAGGCACCGCCAACGCTGATCCAAGAAGTTCAGACATCTATTCTCATTCAGGTGAATACAAAAACAAGGCATCCAAACGCGCGCGCGCAAATCGTTCAAGGGCCCGGTCCCGCAACGCGCGTTCCTCGCGCGTTAGAACCGCCCGGCGCGGCCGTTATCGGTCCAATGAACGCTCATCGCTCGGGTATAATTCTGGCGCCACATATTCAACATCCCGCCGCTACAGTGCTGGCCGCCGTCCGGGTAAATGGTGTGGCTGGTGGATGCGCACCCAGCGCGGTGGAGGACCAGAATTCAACGTGGCGTGGAACTGGCGCAAGTATGGCCGCCCGGCATCGCCACAGGTTGGCGCCGTTGTCGTCTGGCGCCACCATGTCGGACAAATCGTAGGCAGATCGGCCAGCGGACGCTGGATTGTTCAGTCGGGCAATGATGGTGGCCGTGTACGCACGCGCGCCCGGTCCGTCTCCGGAGCAATCTTCCGCATGTGATCTGCTGCGAAGCGTTCAACGTTCCACGCGAATTTTTACGCCAAACGCCCGGTCACTGTGCCGGGCGTTTTGCATTATGCACGCGGCATGCGCCAGCAAAGCAGCCCATACGCATTGTTGGCTGCGTTGACAGAACCGCACCGCCCACTACATTGCGCCGCAAAATTAAAAACCAATACATGACTGAAGGATGCGCCGATCCATGACTGCTATTCGCACGCCTGCCCGCCATTTCGCGCCTCTCGCAATCGGCGCCCCAGAGCCCTACCGCGCGTTGCCGGTCCGGCTTGAGCGGATGATCCATTTTGTGCCGCCGCACAACGAGAAGATCCAGGCAAAGCTAGGCGATATGATTTCCAAGGTTGATGTGATCCTGGGAAATCTGGAGGACGCGATACCTGCCGGTGACAAAGAGGCCGCACGCCAGGGCTTCATTAAGATGGCGCGTGAGCACGACTACGGCCAAACAGGACTTTGGACCCGCATCAATTGCCTCAACAGCCCGTGGGGGCTGGACGACATACTTGAGGTCGTGCCTGCGGCTGGCAACAAGCTGGATGTCATCATGCTGCCAAAGGTCGAGGGGCCGT
>JBKEAX010000255.1:0-13586 GCA_047972825.1 Hyphomicrobiaceae bacterium
GATGAACCTATCGCTCGTATCGCATCCCCTATCGCCGCGATCGAGTAGCGCGCCTACCAGGTGATTGAGCCGCTTCTTGCTACCTGCAGCAACTCTATTCAATACGCTTATAGCTTCATCAGGGAAATCGTTGATGATCGACGCAATGACAGCCTGAGTGCGATCAGGCTCATCGGTGATCAAGCGTTTCCATTCATCGATCTGCACTCGGCTGGCTGCGCGTTTTTTCATGTCCGCTCTCTGAAACCTAGCAAAAAAATATAGCATCGCGAGCAAGCAACAGCGACGACTCAGGTGGGTCATTCGCAACGGCCGCCGACTGTCCGCTTTTGGGGCACTGCGGCGGCACCCTCTGGCGGCATCGGCGAGCGGCGCTCCTTGAGGAAAAATCGCGTTTCAACGGATCTGAAGACGGTCTTTTAACGGGCCATTGCGCACCTTGACTAAGTAATAGTTTTCTTACTAATATTGAAAGGTACGCTAGCAATGTTGGGAAACGTACAGGTATGGCGGAAAGCAGCAAAACACAGGTAAACGCGCTCCTCGAATCCCAGGTCCGTGTCGTTAATATTGGACTTGAGGGTTTCGTAAAGGACTTGCAGGACTGTAACGTTCTGGTCGTCAACGTCGACTGGTCGCCTCCCGCCGGGGGGGACCCTGAAATGGCCGCCCTGCTTGCAAAGCTAGGCGTTTGAGGCACGCTGCATGGATGTGATTGAGCAAGCAAACAAAGAAGCAGTCGCGCGAATTTTGTCAGGTGAACCGAAGCTAATTGATGTCCAGCCCGCACGAAACGTCATTAGCGGCCTTAAAGAACACATGATACTTCACGCCGGGCCGCCGATAGAGTGGTCAAGAATGTGCGGCCCCATGCGCGGCGCTATTGCAGGCGCAATTGTCTATGAGGGGTGGGCAGCTGATTTAAACGAAGCTGAAAAGCTCGCGGCCAGTGGCAGTATTGAGTTTCATCCCAATCACCACTTCGACGCTGTCGGTCCAATGACCGGCATGACCACCGTCTCTATGCCGATGTTTGTTGTAGAGAACGCGAGATTCGGAAATCGTTCATATTGTGCGATCAACGAAGGTCTCGGCAAGGTTATGCGCTTTGGCGGCAACGATGAAAGTGTCTTGGCCAGACTGCGCTGGCTTCGCGATGTATTTGGGCCGATGCTGGCAAAAGCTGTATGGCTGAGGGGCGGCATAGACCTCAAAGCCATAACAGCGCGCGGCTTATCGATGGGTGATGAACTGCATCAGCGCAACTTGGCGTGTTCGAGCATCTTTCTCAAAGAGGTTAGCTCTGCACTGGCGGAAGTTTCAACCAACAAGGCCAACTTGGTTGCCTGTCTCGATTTCATAGCCAAGAATGATCAGTTCTTCCTCAATCTTGCAATGGCGATGGCCAAGTCGCTGACCGACCCCGCACGAGGCATATATGGGTCAACCGTCGTGACTGCCATGTGCCGCAACGGGACCGACTTTGGAATCCGTGTCAGCGGAACGGGAGACCGTTGGTTCACAGCGCCTGTGGAGATGCCGGAAGGGCTTTATTTCCCTGGCTACACAGAGAAGGACGCCAACCCGGACATGGGGGATAGTGCAATTGTCGAAACTGTCGGCTTGGGCGGTTTTGCCATGGCAGCCTCTCCGGCTGTAGCAGGGTTCGTTGGTGCCGGCTCACCGTCTCAGGCTGCCGATTTCACCAAAGCGATGGGCGAAATAACGGTGGGACAAAACCCAGAGTGGACCATAGCAGCAATGGATTTTGCGGGGGTACCAACAGGCATCGATGTTCGACATGTCGTGGAGACTGGTCTGGCCCCGACAATCAATACCGGCATTGCACATCGCGAACCGGGCATCGGTCAGGTCGGCGCAGGTGTCGTGAAGGCTCCGATGGCCTGCTTCACACAGGCCGTTCGCGCCATCGCAACTGAATTGGGGGTCACATGACTGAGGTTGTGCTCAATGAAGTCCGCAAAGGCTTCTATCTCGACTCCGTTGCGTTGATGCGTCTCTCGCGTGAGATCGCGGCAGCTCCCGGTATCATTGACGCCGCATTGATGATGGGAACGCCAGCCAATATGGCAATTCTCAAGACGGCTGGTCTACTAGAGGATCAAACCTCGGCAAGAGCACAGGGCAACGACCTTATTCTGGCGGTTCGTGCACAATCAGAAGCATCGGCACGAGGAGCAATTGTTCAGGCAGAACGCGCGCTGGACAAACCCAAATCGCAAACGACTAGCACCCAGGCTTGGCGCCCGCGGACAATTGCGGCGGCAATAAAAGGCCAAGACGAATTCAATCTGGCGCTGATTTCTGTTCCAGGTGATTTCGCCGCCGCCGAAGCCCGCAAGGCACTCCGGCGCGGACTTCACGTCCTCATGTTCAGTGACAACGTTGATATTGACGATGAACGAGCGCTCAAGCAGGAAGCGCAAGAGCGCGACCTTTTGTTGATGGGGCCAGACTGCGGCACGGCGATCATAAATGGTACGCCGCTGGCGTTCGCCAACAAGGTTAGTTCGGGCTCCATCGGCCTTATTGGTGCATCAGGGACTGGCATACAGGAGGTATCAAGTCTTGTATCGGAAGCCGGGCAAGGAATTTCGCATGCCATTGGCGTTGGCGGCCGCGATCTTAAGAAAGAAGTCGGTGGCATCACGACATTGATGGCAATGGATGCGCTCGATGCCGATCCAATGACCACAAAGATTATCCTCATATCAAAGCCACCCCACCCTGACGTCGCTGAAAAAATAACACAACGTATCGCGAAGAGTCCAAAGCCCTATGTCGTATGCTTCGTTGGTGCAAAGGAAGCTGAGTTGCCACCGAATGGAAAATTTGCGTCAACGCTCAAGGAAGCGGCAGAAGTTGCACTTGGTGGCAGCATAAATAAAGAAGGCTTCGAGCCTGCCGATTTCCCCGCTAAATATACACCCCAGCCTAGCGGCAAACGGATTGAGGGCCTCTATGCTGGCGGAACACTGTGTGCGGAAGCGCAAGTAATCCTGACAAAGGCCGGTCGCAAGATTGCTTCCAACGCTCCGATTCCAGGAATCAACCACACCGATGAAGAGGGCGTGTCGGACCGCGAGCGGATAATCGATTTAGGTTCGGATGAGTACACCAAGGGTCGTCCTCATCCGATGATCGATCCCTCGGTGAGGGACGCTGCCCTTCGTGCTGCACTGGCTAATTCTCAACTCGGTGTCGTTCTCGTAGATGTGGTGATTGGATACGGTGCTCACGCCGATCCTGCCAGCTCACTTGTTCAAGTCGTCGAGGATCGCGGGCCTGATGCGCCGGCCATCGTTGCTTCCGTATGCGGCACCGAACTCGATCCCCAGGTTCGATCACGGCAGATTAAGATCTTGCAGGATGCCGGAATATTTGTTGCACCGTCGAACGCAGACGCCTGCTTGCTGGCACTTTCCATCGTGCCCCGTGGATGAGACACGGTCATGCGAGATCTAAAGCAAATGCCAAAGAGGCTCGTAATCGCAATCGGAGGCAACGCGGTTCACCCGGAAAATATAGCGGGAACAACCGATGAGCAAAAAGGCGTCGCGACGCTGACAGCTCGCGCTCTGCTGCCACTAGCCGAGTGTGATAATGAACTTGTCATTACCCACGGCAACGGGCCGGTGGTTGGCAAGATCATGATGCGCCAGATGCTGACGATGAACAGAATTCCGCCAATGTCAATGGACATTTGCGTTGCCCACAGCCAGGGTGGAATTGGCTACCTCCTAATGCAGGCAATCGAAAACGTAATGCGAGAGAAAGGCAACAAGCGGCATGTCGCAAGCCTGTTGACGCAAGTCGAGGTTGATGCCAACGATCCTGCATTCAAGAATCCTACGAAGTTTGTGGGCCCCTTCTTCTCAAAGGACGAAGCACAGAAGATTTCAAAAGAGTTAAACTGGCTGATGCGGGAGGATTCTGGCCGTGGCTGGCGTCACGTCGTTCCCTCACCCAAGCCGAAGCACGTTTGCGACATTTCACTTATCGATGCGCTCGTGAAGCGCGGAACGATTGTGATCGCAGGTGGGGGTGGAGGCATACCGGTCATTCGCGATGAGCAAGGAGTAAGAACGGGGGTTCCTGCGGTAATAGACAAAGACCTCACATCTGCGCACATTGCCAACGTTCTTGGAATTGAAGAGTTGCTGATCCTGACGGCCGTACCACGCATTTCGATAAACTTCGGCAAATCTAACGCGAGAGAGCTTACCCGGGTAACGCTTGATGAGATCAAGGCTTACAGCAAAGAAGGTCACTTCCCGGCTGGGAGCATGGGCCCCAAGGTGGATGCGGCGATCAGGTTCATTGAAGGTGGCGGCAAACGTGCGATTGTAAGCCACTTGAACCACGCAATGCCTGCAATTCTCGGGGAGACCGGCACACATATAGTGCCTGGTTAGTATCGTGCGCGACTTTTCTTCTGAATGGATCGGGTTTCACGCACGAGCATTACTGCAACAAGTGTCAGGACAGGCAATTGCGGTTTGGCGCAGGTCATTTTATGTGCGTCTTGGCGGTCAACTTTGCTGTATCGGTAGCGATGCAATCGGCAACGGTCCACGCAATGTGATTGTCTCCGCTGCAACGGATGTGGACTGGCGAGACTACGTGGCGCTTAATTCTCCTGGCACCATCCATGAAGGCACACTAGAGCTAGGTCTGGCACGAATCAGATTCAAAAAAGCCGCTGTCTGGCACCCTCCAACCATACCGGAATGGACACCACTAACCCTGAGGTCGGGACTGGAACACTTCGACCATGTCATCAGGCGAGTTCAACTGCTGCACGAAGGTCTCGGGTGTTACATAACATCAGACCAGCATGAAAATAATTACAATCACACAGCAGCAGCTGCTGCACCAACGATACAAGCAATCGCCAACTGGTTTCGCGATGGCCATTCGCTAAGCCAGGCGCCAGAGTTCGCCAATCTCCTCGGCCTCGGTCCTGGCCTCACGCCATCTGGCGATGATTTTTTGGTCGGAGTGATGGTCACGACCCATAGTCTTGGCAAGCACACGGCCGCAATCACGATCTGGAATGCCTTGAGAGAAAATCTCAGCCGCACGAACCAAATCAGCACCGCTCATCTTGGTTCGGCCGCTCACGGATACTTCTCATCAAACCTGCATGAGCTTTTGAACAGCTTGCTGTGCGGATCGGATAGCCAGATCGAAGCCGCAATGGCCGTGATTATAAAAGATGCACATACTTCCAACTGGGACTGTCTTGCCGGAATAATAACCACATTGCATGCAATTCAGGCATCGCCTGGGCGAGCCAAATAAGCCCGGATTTGTGGGGGCGATGGTTGCACCAAGACCACCTGAGTTGCAATTGTCCCGAATAATTGGATACAATCTGTGTGATCAAAAATTTGGCACTCGCCCATTTCGAGCGATTTTGCCCCTGTCGAACACATTAAGTCAATGCGCCAAAACACGAGTACTGAGACTGATCGCATCAGCCAGATCTGCAATGCGCTGCGGCAAGCGATCATTGAACAAGCACTCAAACCCGGCGCGAAGTTGCCAGAAGACACCCTGGGCGAGACCTTCGGCGTCGGTCGTACAATCGCGCGTCAAGCTATAGCTCAACTCACATCGGAAGGACTCGTCGAGCATCGACGCAACAAGGGCGCAGTCGTCGCCACACCGAGCTGGGAAGAAGCACGCGACTTGTTCGATCTGCGCATCAGTTTGGAGAAGCTCGTCGTTTCGCGACTCGCTGGGCACCTGAGCCGTGAGCAGATTGGGTGTCTGCGGCTCCACGTTGCTGAGGAAAAAGCAGCGGCGGGAAATGACGAAGCGGTCTCCGTCAGACTCGCAACAGAGTTTCACACGATACTGGCAGAAATGACAGGAAGCACTGTCATCCAACGCTACGTGCAGGAAGTCTGCCGGAGATGCGGACTGACGTTGACGCTATATGCACGGCCTCACTCGTCCGAATGTGCAATTAGCGAGCACATCGAGATTATTGACGCTCTCGAACAAGGTAATGCAGCAGCAGCCAATAAGCTGATGCGCCGGCACCTTGAAGACGTGGCAAATCGCGCCTTGATCTCACCAGCCGCACCCCGTGCGCCAGAGCTTTCTGATGTCCTCGCACCGTATGTTGGTGTAAAGGCCGCCAAGAAGACTCCCACAGCATCAAACAAAAACGCGCGCGCATCAAAAACCAATTCAGGCTCTCAACGCCGGTCAAAGCGGTAACGCAGAAGGCGCAGGATTTTGCAGAACACAAGGTGCATGTCAGGCATCAATGCCGTTTTGCGTCAAAAGCCGCTCAGCACTGTCATTCCAAACCTCTTGCGTCACGACAAGCCCGTTACGCACAACAAACCGATCAATATAACGATTGCCATCAAAGGATGTGCCGTCTGGCCATTCGCCATACAGCGTGCCTAAAACATAGACAACTGTTTCGTGCTCACCGGGCACCGTATCGTAGCGGTCCATCTTTTTTTTCACCCACTTGTAGCGCCGTGCATTGACGTTCGTCGCGCCGGCTGGGCTATCGAATTTTCTCCCTCCCGTAAACGTCAATTGAAAATCCTTGGCAGCATATGCGCTCGCCGCAACCGGGTCCGGAATCATCTGTGTTTCGAGGTAGACGCGCACCACTTCGGTGTCACGTACCGGGTCTGCCTTCGAGACGGAAAGTGTCATGGCGCAAGAACCTCCTGTTGCGCAGCCGCTTTACTGCGCTCATCGAGCGGAATTCGAAAACGAACTGCAGAATGCAGACAACTATTTACTAGACGAAGATACAAGTGCATGCAATTCTTGCATACAACATGCCGTTCAACCTCGTGCTGGATTTGAAAACAAGTAGGCTATCTGGGCACACGCACCGCAACATTTGAAATCCAACTGTTCGCTATGACGGAGTTCAAGACAATGACATTGAAATTGGAAATGTGGTCTCGCCGAAATCTCCTTTGTGGCTTGGCGACAGCATCGCTCGCACTTTCGGGTGCGTTTGCCCCTGCATCTGCCGAAGAACCAATCAAAATTGGGCTAGCTGCTGCGTTGTCAGGTCAATCGGCGAAATCGGGCGAGGCCATTGTGCGGGGTCTCACGATCGCAATCGACGAGATCAACGATGCCGGCGGCATAAAGGGGCGCAAAATTGAACTTGTCGCACGAGACGACGAAAGCAATCCCGGAAAGGGTCTGCTTGCCGCCCGTGAGCTGGTGCAACGTGAGAAAGTAGCAGCGCTGTTTGGTGGCCTCGATACACCTGTATCTCTTGCGATCGTACCGTTCGCTAATCAATCGAAAGTGCCTTTCCTCGGCGTATGGGCCGCGGGCACAAATATCACGCGAAACGGTGCGGAAGATAACTACGTCTTCCGCGTCTCTGCCGTTGACGCATACGTTGGAGAAGCACTCGTCGATTACGCAGTCAATAAAAAGTCAACAAAGACCCCTGGCCTCATCCTCATCAATAATCCGTGGGGCGAGTCCAATGAACACGCATTGCTAGACGCACTGAAAAAACGAAACATGAAAGCCGCTGGCGTTGAAAAGTTCGAGAATAACGATGTCGATGTTGTGCCGCAATTGACACGTTTGAAGCAGGCTGGCGCTGATACGCTGTTTCTTGTTGCGAACGCTGCCCCCTCATCTCAGGTTGTAAAGTCCCTCGTCAGGATGGGCTGGGATGTTCCTATCGTCTCACATTGGGGGCCATCAGGTGGTCGTTTCACCGAATTGGCTGGACCGCGCAGCGAGCAGGTCGATTTCATCCAGACTTTCACGTTTACCAACAACGATTCACCTAAAGCAGCGGCTCTCTTTGACAAGCTCAAAGAGAAGTTTGGCGTGAAGACGCTAGCCGAAGTCATGCCCGCGACAGGTGTCGCCAACGCCTACGATGCCATGCACCTTCTGGCCATCGCATTGGCAAACTCTGATGCCGACAATGGGACATCAGTGCGCGATGCTCTCTATAATATCGGATCGTACGACGGCCTCATCAAAACCTATAATGCCCCATTCTCCAAAAAGAACCACGACGCTTTGACGGCGGCCGATTACATCTTCACGCATTTCGTGAATGGCGAAATCCTGCCGGTTGCAAAATGACACCAGCGCGGCGGACGATTATGCGTCCACCGCGCGTTTCCTTTGGGCCTGCTATTAAGGCGACCATCAATGCTTCTCACGTCAGCAATTGTCTCAGGCCTTGGCCTTGGAGCCATGTACGGCCTGATAGCGCTTGGTTTCCACATCACCTACACGGTATCCAATACCGTCAACTTCGCGCAAGGAAGCGCGATGATGGTCGGTGCGGTACTGGGCTTCACACTGATGGTGACATACGGATTGCCGTTTTGGATAGCAGCCCCCATTGCGCTCGCGGGATGCGCTGCATTCGGTCTTGTCGTCGAAAGAACCCTGGTTCGTCCATTTGTTAATCGAGGCTCTGATTCCTGGCTTATGGCAACGGTCGCAGGAGGTATCATCGTTGATAATACGGTCATGTTTTTGTTTGGCAAAGAGCCGAGGAGCCTACCCTCTCCCCTGGCCACGAACAGCATCGATTTCATGGGTACCGGGGTATATCCCTTGCAGCTCGTCATACCGATCATTGGAATTGCTGTCGCTGCTGCACTTCAAATCGTCTTTCGTAAAACTGACATCGGCAAGGCGTTGCTGGCGGTCGTCCAAAATCGCGAAGCTGCACGTCTGATGGGAATCAATGCAACGGTCGTTGTCGCTTCGGCCTTTGCCATATCGACTGCACTTGCCGGCCTTGCAGGGCTACTCATTGCACCATTGTTCTCGGTTCACTCCGACATGGGAACCTTATTCGGCCTTAAAGCCTTCGCAGTTGCCATCCTTGGCGGCATTACATCTGCCTCCGGCGTCATGCTTGCGGGTTTGCTCTACGGACTTGCTGAAGCGTTGGTCACCGCTTATCTCGGCTCCACCTATACACAGATCGTAGTCTTTTCAGTCATCATTCTCGCACTCGCGCTACGGCCAAATGGGTTGTTCGGGCGTGCTGCGATCAACAAGGTCTGATGGGTGAAATCAATGATTCCAGCTTCACTTAAATCTGACCTAGCCATGTTCGGATTTATCGGTCTTGTCATGGCCGGTGGCACCGTATTCGCCTACCTCGGCGGCAGCTACTTCACGTTTGTTGCAGCCCTTGTCGCGCTGACAACTATCGTTGGCGTGGGCCTCAACGTCCTGGTTGGGCTAACTGGCCAGATCTCCCTCGGACATGTCGGCTTTTATGCGATCGGCGCATATGCCGTTGCAATAATGAGCCTGTCAGGAATTGATTTCTGGCCTGCATTCATTGCGGCCGGACTGATTTCTGCTGTTATTGGTGCGCTCCTCGCCTTGCCCGCCATGCGCGTGTCTGGTCCGTATCTCGCCATGGTCACCATTGCATTCGGATTCATCGTCGAACACAGCATAATCGAAATGCGCGACCTCACCGGCGGACAGAACGGCTTGATGGGTTTCTCCGGTCCAAGTATCTGGGGACACGCATTCAGCGAGCGGGAAATTGCCATCTTTGCGATTCTCATAGCTGGGCTGTCGCTGCTGTTCTTCCATAAGTTCTCGCGCAGTAGCTGGGGCCGCGCAATGATCGCGGTGCGTGATGCCGAAGTTGCCGCGCGCTCAATAGCGCTTGAACCACTGGGAATAAAAGTTGCAGCGTTTGCGATTTCAGCAGGCCTCACAGGTCTTGCCGGAGCGATCTACGCACCGCTTATGATGTATATCGCGCCAAGTTCCTTCATGTTCTCGCAGTCCATCATTTTCCTATTCGCCGTCATCGTTGGAGGTATCGGTTGGACGCTGGGCCCGCTTGTAGGCGCAATCGTCACCGTCCTTTTGCCTGAACTGCTATCGGGGCTGGCCGAGTATCGTCTTTTGTTCTTTGGCGCCATGCTGTTGGTGGTGCTTTGGACAGCCCCATCCGGAGTCGTTGGGGCGCTTGCCGGGTTATTCGCAAAACGCAAGCCACAAGAAGACGTGACGAACAATATGACACTGATATCGGTTTCAGATTTTCTCGGCCGCAACGTCAATCGCGCTACGTTGCGCGTCAGTGACATTGGCATCACGTTCGGAAGCATACGCGCAGCAAGCGAGGTTAGTCTGGTGGCAAAGCCAGGCAATGTAACAAGTATCATTGGTCCAAACGGTGCAGGCAAGACCACAGTGCTCAATATGATCGGCTGTTTTTATAAGCCAGATTCCGGTTCGATCATGCTGGGCAGCAAGGAACTGGCCGGTACGTCGGCGACAGTAGCATCACGTTGCGGCATTGCGCGGACCTACCAGACAACAAAACTCTTTCCGGCCCTTAGTGTTCTCGACAACGTGCTGATTGGTTTGCGCGAAGGCAAGCTGGGCAATCCGATCGGCGCACTCGAAACACCTTCACAGGTTGCCATCGCAAAATCACTGTTGGACTTCGTAGGCTATAGCGGACGCAGCGCCACTTTGGCCGGGGATCTGCCACACGTCGATCGGCGACTCGTTGAAATCGCACGCTCTTTGGCATTGCGGCCATCCGTTCTCTTGTTGGATGAACCTGCTGCAGGTCTTGTGCAAGGCGAAAAAATTGAGCTTGCCAAGTTGCTTCGTGAAATGGCGGATTTTGGAATCGCCGTCGTCCTTGTTGAACACGACATGGGACTGGTCATGGGAATTTCCGACGAAATTCTCGTGCTCGATGCCGGCACGCCAATTTCTTCGGGAAGACCATCTGCCGTTCGCAGTGACCCAGCCGTTATCGAGGCCTACCTTGGATCTGGTGAACTCAAAGCGAAGCCAAGAAAACCGGGCTGGAGCGGCGCTGGAGAAACGGTTCTGGCGACCAATGACCTGAATTGCGGTTATGGATCGGTCGAAGTTCTCAAGAACGTCGATATTAGAGTTGGCCAGGGCGAAATGGTTGCCCTGCTCGGGGCAAACGGCGCAGGCAAATCTACGACAATGCGCGCGGTAAGCGGACTGTTGCGTCCTGTCAGAGGGACAATCACACTGAACTCAGACCCAATCGCGCAACTCTCTGCTCACGAAATCGCGCGGCATGGTCTCGCACTGGTTCCCGAAGGCCGCCTCGTTTTCCCAGAGCTCAGCGTTCTCGAAAACATGCGGATCGGCGCCTACAGCAGATCAAGTGGAGATTTTTCTGCGGAGATCCAAGAGCTATTCAAGCGTTTTCCGCGTCTCAAAGAGCGCCAGCACATTCGCGCTGGCCTACTTTCCGGTGGCGAACAGCAAATGCTGGCCATAGCGCGCGGATTAATGGCCAAGCCTAGGATCCTATTGCTGGATGAACCTTCTCTTGGGCTTGCACCACAGATGATCGAGGAGCTTTTCTCTGTGCTCGCAGACCTGCGTGATGAAGGAATTACAGTTCTTCTCGTCGACCAGATGGCAGCACTGTCACTGGCTGTTGCCGACCGCGGCTACGTTTTGGAGCAAGGCCAGATTGTTCGCGCAGACACAGCCGATGAGTTGCGTGGGGACAAAGCGCTGGAAGAAGCATACCTAGGAAACGATCGTGTCACGACCGATGCCGCAGATGGAGCGACACCATGAGAGGCGCATCTCTCGACTTGGTCCTGAAAGGTGGCCGCGTGCATGGCATGGCACAGGCTAGCCCTGCAGATGTCGGAATTTGCGGCAATAAGATCATCGAGATCGCGCCCGAGATCACAACAGATGCACCAACCATTGATGTTCAAGGATGCCTAGTATTCGGTGGCTTCGTCGAGACACACATTCACCTTGATAAGGCTTGTATTCTTGGACAATGCGGCCATTCAGAGTCCTTGTCTCAGGCAATCGCCACGGTCTCAGCACTGAAACGTGGATTTACCGTCGAAGACGTTTATCTCCGAGGCGCAAAGGTCATCGAGAAATCGATTGTCCAAGGCACAACGCGCATGCGCACACATGTTGAAGTCGATCCGCGCATTGGATTGAGATCATTCGAAGCGATATCCAAACTGCGTGACAACTACGCCTGGGCCATTGACCTGGAGATATGCGTATTCCCACAGGAGGGATTGTTCAACGATCCTGGGACAGACGAGCTTCTTGTGCAGGCGCTAGAAAAAGGCGCCAACCTGATCGGAGGATGCCCCTACACGGATGTGCATCCTGAACGGCAAATTGCGCGCATATTCGAGCTAGCCGATCGCTTTGACGTGGACATTGATTTTCATCTCGATTTCGATTTAGACACCTCGAAGATGGACTTGTTCGAGGTCTGTCGGCAGACCCAAGCGCACAAACGCGGTGGTCGCGTAACCATTGGCCATGTCTCGAAGCTGTCTGCCGCGCCGCCTGAGCTGTTTGAGACAGCCATGCGGGCATTGCGCGATGCCGGCGTAGCGCTGACCGTGCTCCCTTCAACCGATTTATACCTGATGGGACATGGTGCATCGCACTCAGTGCCGCGCGGCGTGGTCCCGGCACACCGGCTCCTTGAGAATGGTGTGACGTGCAGTATTTCCACAAACAACGTACTTAACCCATTCACACCCTATGGAGACTGTTCTCTGCTTCGTATGGCCAATCTTTATGCAAATATACTGCAAGTTGGCCAGCCCGTTGCCCTCGCGCATTGCTTCGACTTGGTCACAAGCCAATCAGCGCGCTTAATGAACCTCGCTGATTACGGAGTGCGTGTTGGCAATCCTGCCGATATTATAGTGCTTGATGCAGCAGACGAGGTCACAGCTGTTTCTGAACTTTCGCAACCGCTATTTGGTTTAAAGGCTGGGCGGAAACATTTCGAGCGTCCACGCCCCTCCATTCTCCAACAGGCAAACTTCAGGATCTAGATCGCGTTCACGCGGGCCATTCTCGACGTGCTGCCGCGGAGCACTTCAATGTCAGCCCGAGTTTTGCCGTGAAGCTCCTGGCACGGCACAGGCAGTGCGGTTCACTGGCTCCGCGCCGCCAGGGGCGACCACCGGGCAAGGGCCGTCTGCTGGCCTACCGGGATTTCCTGATCGCGTGCGTGGAAGCCCGCCCGGACATCACTATGCCGGAACTGGCCGCCGAACTTAAAGACAAGCACGCCGTTTGCGCACTTACGTCGTCTTTGTCGCGCAGTCTCGTGCGCGCCGGGTTCACCTATAAAAAAAACGCTGATGGCTTCGGAACGCGCTCGCGCGGCCGTGCGTAAAAAGCGCAACGTCTGGATCAGTCGACGCCAACCGTTCATGCGTTTACAGCCGCATCGGCTGGTCTTCATCGATGAGACCTCGACCAACACCAAGATGGTGCGGCTCAGAGGTCGCGCACTCAAAGGCACACGGCTGCCTGGTTCGGCACCCTTCGGTCACTGGCAGAGCCAGACCTTCATCGCTGGCCTGCGCTGCCATGGCCTGACGGCTCCTTGGGTGATCGAGGGAGCCATGGATCGCAAGGCCTTCGATCTCTACGTCGAGACGCAACTGGCACCGACCCTGAGCCCAGGTGACGTCGTCATTGCCGACAACCTGGCTGCTCACAAAAGCCCCTACGCCGCCAGATGCCTGAACGAACGCGGT
>JBKEAX010000299.1:0-6611 GCA_047972825.1 Hyphomicrobiaceae bacterium
CCTTCTTGAAGTTTTTGTCGCTTTTGTCGCCTGTCATAAGCGCTATAGCGCATCGTTCAACACCCCTGCCATTCTGGGTGGCGCTTTTCCAGAAACGCTGAGATGCCTTCTTCAGCATCGCGGTAGAGCATGTTGCGAACCATGACGCCCACGGCATAATCATAGGCTTCAGTAAGTGGCTGCTCGACCTGGTGATAAAAGGCTTCCTTGCCGATCGCGACGGTCGCGGGTGACTTGGCGACAATGCCGCGGGCGAACCCCAGCACCTCTTCCATCACCTTGTCCTTGGCCACGGCCCGGTTGATAAGGCCCCATGCGGCTGCCGTTTCTGCATCAATCAACTCTCCCAGCAACAGCATTTCCATGGCATGCTTCCGGCTGACGTTGCGCGACAACGCGACCATTGGTGTGGAGCAGAACAATCCAATATTGACGCCAGGCGTGCAGAACTTCGCGCTGTCTGCGCCAACGGCCAGGTCGCACGTCGCAACCAACTGGCAGCCCGCAGCCGTGGCCGTGGCCTCAACGGCGGCAATGACCGGCTTGGGGCATTTTACGATCGATTGCATCAGGCTGGCGCAACGATCCATCGTCACTCTGAAGAAGGCGTGCCCACCGTCGTTGTCGCTGCGGTGCGCCGTTAGCTCCTTGAGATCGTGCCCCGCCGAAAAAGCAGGTCCATTGGCTGCAATCACGATCACAAAGACTTCTGGATCATTGGCCAGCGCTTCTATTGCGACGTGTAACGCAGACATCATTCCAAGGGATAGAGCATTGCGCTTGTCAGGCCGGTTCAGCGTGATGACGGCAATCCCCTTCTCTGGGCGCGTGATGATGGCAGGGGCATCGGTGTCGGTGTTTTCTTCATGTGCCTTCTGCATGCTTCCTCCCCGGGCGGGCACCGCCAAGCCAAAAATGAAACGGCAGCCAGCATATAACTGACTGCCGTCTTGAGAAACCTCAGCCGCTACCGCGGTTTCCTTGCAGTTACTGCGGGCTGCCTTATGAGAGTATGACAAGCATGACTTTTATTGCTTAGAGGCTGGCCCGGACGCCTTACCATCGCCGGACGACGATTCTACCGGAGGCGAAGCCTCGTCCACCGTCATGGACTCTTCGATCTCCTTACGCATCGACTTCACGACCTCCACGTTTGCGGCAGGAATGGTGTCAGGCGTATTATTGATCGCGTCGGTGAGTTCCTCTTCAAGAAGCTTCTTTTCCTCAGCGGGGATGTCTTTGTCCGCCTTGATGTCAGATAGCTCCTTTTGCATGGCCTCTTTCGGGTTGGTGAACTCACCTGTTTCGGGATCAAGGCCAGCCATCACGTTGGAAACAGCGGTGGAAACCGCATCCAGCTCATCGAAACTCTTGAAGCCGTGCTTCTTGGCTGCTTCTTCCAGCTCCGCCTGGACGGCTTCATCAGGCTTTTCACTTTCTTTTTCGAGTTTGGTTGAGAGGTCCGCCAAGTCTTTCTGAGCGGCGATGAACGATTTGACCAGGCTTTCGGTCAGTGTGATGTCCTTATCGTCCTGCGCACTGGCGGGTAGTGCGGGAGCAACAAGCAACAAAGCCAATGCCACCGCGCAGGCGCGAATTCCGTGTGAATAAACGTGCCGACCGATTAAACGCATCGTGCGTTCCTTTCTCGTAATTGCCGCTTAATCTGATGAACCCGGACCATTGCAGCTCATGCAGTAAACCAATGCCGTCCGGTACAGATCGCTACGCGAGGCACACCGCCCAAACTCACCGGAACGCGACCTGTCGAAATCTGACAACCGATTCGGATCATCATTTCCTCAAGTTGAGGCATCCGGCAAGCTGATCTTGATAACCCTGGAAAGGCTTTTTTGGGGCTGGCAGAAACAATGCGAGGTCGCAGACGCATTTTCGCTACACATCGTGCGCCCTTTGGGAGCGCACCGCATGAGGTATTTAAATACCCCATAAGAGGTACTATTTTACCGCCACGCATACTCCTATGATTTATTTGAATTTATTGCCTGGCTGCACTTTGTAATTGACATTTGATGGCAATATGCCTACTCACGGCGCAGCCGGAGGCTCATTTTGACATCCGGTGTTAGCTGATTCCCCGATACTCACGGCCGGAGAGCTTCGAGGTGGCCCACTCAGGGCTTTTCTTGCTCGCCCTGCGTCAGGAGACTGAAATGAAAACCTTCGTCGCCAAACCGGCCGAAGTGGACAAGAAGTGGATCGTGATAGACGCCGAGGGGCTGGTTGTTGGCCGCCTTGCGACCATCATCGCCAAGCGCCTCAAGGGCAAACACCTCGCGATCTATACACCGCACGTTGATTGCGGTGACAACATCATTGTCGTCAATGCCGAAAAGGTCGTCTTCACCGGCAAAAAAATGGATGACAAGGTCTATTATCGGCACACCGGCTATCCCGGTGGCATCAAGGCCCGCACCCCGCGCCAGATCATCGACGGCAAATTTCCCGAGCGGGTCATCGAGAAGGCCGTTGAACGGATGTTGAAGCGCGGCCCGCTGCAACGCCAGCTGATGCGCAATTTGAAGGTCTACAAAGGGCCTGAGCATCCCCATGCCGCGCAGAACCCAACGGCGCTTGACGTTGCCAAGTTGAATTCCAAGAATGTGAGGGCCTAATCCCCATGTCGACTGAGACCAAGACTCTGGAAGACCTCGGCGGTTTGGCTGAGAAGGCGCAGGATGCGCCGGTCCACGTTCAAAAGCTCGACCAGTACGGCCGTGCCTATGCCACGGGCAAGCGCAAGGATGCCGTGGCGCGCGTCTGGTTGAAGCCGGGTAACGGTCGGATCACCGTCAATGATAAAGAATATACCACCTACTTCGGCCGCCCCGTTCTGCAGATGCTGTTGTTGCAGCCGATCAATGCCGCCGGCCGCGCCGACCAGTACGATATCAACGTGACAGTTGCCGGTGGCGGCCTGTCCGGCCAGGCTGGCGCCGTCCGGCACGGCATCTCCAAGGCACTGACCTACTATGAACCTGAGCTACGGCCGGTTCTCAAGAAGGGCGGTTTCCTTACCCGTGACAGCCGCACCGTTGAGCGCAAGAAGTACGGCCGCGCCAAGGCTCGCCGCAGCTTCCAGTTCTCCAAGCGCTGAGCGCTTTGGCCAATGCCAGGATGCAAGCAGCCCGCCACCAACTGGCGGGCTGTTTTATTAGGTATAGGACACGACGCGCTTGCAGCTTGTAAGCGCCGTCGGGGAGTGCCACATAAGGTCGTTGTCTGTCGGGCTGAACGGCATTCGAACCAAATTCCTGCGTTTATTGCCCGTGCCCTTGGAGCATGTTTCGCTGAAGTGCACAGCGGTAGAGCTGCGAAAACACAGTGAGAAACAATAAACTAGGTTGTTTTCATTGGTTCTGCGGAACATGAACACGATCTAGCCATGCAGCTGGCAAGATGCTGCGGGCAGGTATTGTTGGGGGAGACGAAATGGAAATCCTGGCTTTGAGCGCGGCTAGCATCATGTCGGAGCTCAGCACCGAAATCGGCCACCTTGTTTCGCCTGAGTGGTGGCAATCGCATTCGGTAGCTTTGTTCAACGTTCTGTTGATCGATCTTACCCTGGCTGGCGACAACGCCATTGTCGTTGGCATGGCGGCATCGCGCGTGCGCGCTGACATGCGCGCGAAGGTGATCTTCTGGGGCATCGCCGGCGCTGTGATATTGCGCATCCTGTTTTCAGGTATCGCCCAGCAGATGTTACAGGTAATCGGCCTGACGTTGGCCGGTGGTCTTCTGTTGTTGTTCGTCTCCTGGAAGATGTACCGGCAAATTGTTGGCGGTGATCACACATCCATTGATGAGGTGGAAGCCAATCTCGCTTCCGGCAAGACCACGGGAGATGAAACAGGGTTCTGGGGCGCGCTTTGGACCATAATCCTGGCGGACCTTTCGATGTCGCTCGACAACGTGCTGGCTGTTGCCGGCGCGGCAGGTGAATCGGTCCTCGTTCTGGTTGTCGGCCTCGGCGTTGCCATCATATTGATGGCGATTGCCTCAACGTATATCGCCAAACTTCTCGCGCGTTATCCCTGGATCGCCTGGATCGGTCTATTGATCATCCTTTATGTTGCTCTGGACATGATCTACCGGGATAGCCACCACATTGCTTGCGCTGCCTGGGGGGTTGGCTGTTCGGAAACGATCTGGGATGGCATCATGCACCGGCTAGGCCTAGGTCCTGCTCCTGGTTAGGGTCCGGCCCCAATAGCAAGACGGAACGAAATGAGATGACACGCAATATGGCTGCGGCAGCAACGGTTTTCATCGACGGAGAGGCTGGCACCACTGGCCTTGAGATCCGCGAGCGGCTGGCGAATGCGTCTGACATCACGGTGCGTTCAATTGATCCCGACAAGCGCAAGGATCCTGCCGCCCGCGCGGAGATGATGCAGCAAGTCGATCTGGTCGTGTTGTGTCTACCAGATGATGCAGCGCGTGAAGCCGTGGCTCTTGCCGACGCTCTTGGGGCAGATGCGCCCAAGATTGTCGATGCCTCAACCGCACATCGCGTTGCACAGGGTTGGACCTACGGTTTCGCCGAACTGGATCATGCCCAGCGCAGCAAAATCATGAAAGCGCAACGTGTCGCAAATCCGGGTTGCTATCCAACCGGCGCCATCGCCCTGATACGGCCACTTGTCGAGGCCGGCATCATGCCCGCTGACTATCCCGTTACCGTCAATGCCGTCTCTGGCTATTCAGGCGGTGGCAAAGCGATGATCGAATCCTATGAGGTCAAGCACACTGCACCGTCGTTCGAACTTTACGGTTTGACGATGGAGCACAAGCATCTCCCAGAAATGCAGACCTATGCGCGGTTGAATCGGCGCCCCATTTTTGTGCCGTCGGTCAGCAATTACCGGCAGGGCATGCTTGTATCGGTTCCGTTGCACCTCGACACACTCGCTGGCAGTCCGCGCATCCCCGATATCGAAGATGTCCTTGCCAAGCACTACGAGAACGGCGGCGGCGAAGGTTCAGTCAGCGTGACGCGGTCTGCCAACAACATACTCAATAGTCGCATCTCGGCTGAGGATCTCAATGGCAGCGACAAGATGCAACTTGCCGTATTCGGGTCGGATGCCCGGGGGCAGGCTGTGCTGGTGGCCCGCCTCGACAACCTTGGCAAGGGTGCTTCGGGTGCCGCGGTACAGAACATCAGGCTTATGCTTGGCATCGCCTGAAACCGCAGCAACCGCTTCATGTATTGTTGGGAAGTTCCCCGCCGCACCGAAAGTTGCGCCACTCAATGACGCGCAGGCGAACGGGTTATGGTGTGCAGGTGCCAGACAGCCAGCGCGAAAACAATGGCTGCACCACCCTGATGCACGAGCCCCAAACCGATAGGTATAGCGCCTTGCGATGACAGAAGCGTCCAGATACCAAGCGCCGTCTGCGCTATCACGGCGATCAACAGCAAGCCCGAGGTAAATATCAATCTGCCGTCATCATTGCCGCGTAGCTGCATGACGTGCCAGATCGCCAAGATGCCGACCAGATAAGCCGTCATACGGTGGTTGAACTGGATGGCCGTTATGTTTTCAAAAATGTTTGTGAACCACGGCGACAGCGTGAACAACCCGTCAGGTATGAAACTTCCGTCCATCAGCGGCCAAGTGTTGTACGTCAGACCGGCTTTCGTGCCAGCGACCAGTGCGCCAAGCAAAACCTGCAGGAAGATTGTCAGGACTAGAACACGCGCAAGCAGGAGGTGGCCGGAACGCACCGTTTCCAGATGAATGTCGGAGTGGCGCGGAACCGCGTCGCGGGCAAGCCAGACGAGCAACCCCAGGATCACGAATGCGGCACCGAGATGAAGTGCAAGCCGGTAATGGCTAACATCCACCCTGTCGGCCAATCCTGACTTGACCATGTACCAGCCAATGGCACCTTGCAGCCCGCCCAGCAGAAACACACCAATCAGTTTTGGCGTCATTTCACGGGGAATGCGGTTCATTGTCCAAAGCGCGACAAAAGGCAATGCGAACGCCAGCCCGATGAAACGCCCAAGAAACCGGTGCGACCATTCCCACCAATAGATTGACTTGAACGCCTCCAGGGACATGCCCTTGTTGATCTGCTCGTACTCGGGGATCTGTTTGTATTTCTCAAAGGCATCATGCCAGTGTGCCTCATTGAGAGGGGGGATGGCACCGAGAAGGGGCTGCCACTCGGTGATTGAAAGCCCCGAATCCGTGAGCCGTGTCGCCCCTCCCACCACGATCATTGCGATCACGAGAACGGCGACGGCATAAAGCCAAATCCGCACCGGAGTAAGCGAAGGTTGCCCGTATGCAGCCGGATCTGCCCCTGTGGCAGTTGCACTCAGTAGTGATGACATTACGGCCCTCGCCTTGTGCTCTTTTGAGGTGTCTGATTAATGGACACTGCGCGATGGATCAATGGGACGGATTGGACGCGCAGCGAGAACCGACCTGGAATGAGGCAAGGGGACATCGGATGACCACCCGCACACGGAAACTCATGGGTGCCGTCGCACTACTTGTAATGCTTGCGGTCTATTCACTGATAGCGCTGGCCGTCGCAGTTGTCTTGCAGGTCAACCAAGCCTCGGCTTTCGTGGA
>JBKEAX010000312.1:0-3541 GCA_047972825.1 Hyphomicrobiaceae bacterium
CCGGACCCGAGATCGTGTTCGCCTTTCACAGCATTATAAACGCGATATATTTTCTTTTATTCTGAGCATGTTTCTCACGCCGAACCGCTACACACTTCAGCTAAACATGCTAGGTGTGCCCCTGCGACGCCGGTGCTTTTTCGGCAGCATCGGGGGGCATCTTTTCCACTTGCGCAGCGTAAAGATCCGCTCCGTACCTGGCTGTCATGCCGTGCAAAACAATGCTCAACAGCACCGTGGCCACAATGCACATGCGCACGAGTTCCTGGGAGCTGCCGTGCTCGATGTAGACCAAGCCTAAGACAATGGACGCCAAGCCTCGTGGACCGAACCAACCCATGAACGCAAGTGTGGTCGGCGCCAGCCGCAAACCCTTCATCGAAATAGCAACCGGAACCATGCGCACGACAGTCAAACTCAGCGCTGCATAAACGAAGTGAACCACCTGCAGATCAGGCCAGGCGCGTGCAGCCAATAGCCCGAACAGGAAAAACACGGCCAGATTGATTAGCTGGCCCCAGTCCTCGATGAACTTCACGCTTTCGCTGATTATGCCCTCGGGCCTTTTGCGCCGCACGGCAAGTCCTCCCACAAAAGCGGCAATGAACATGCTGGCGCCCGTAGCATGCGAAATAAGCATACACATGATGGGAAGTGCCGCGAAGCCGAGTTGGCGATAGTCATGCTGCAGCCAGCCGCGGTTCACAGCGGCAGCATATAGCTCGCTGCCTATGCGCCCGACGACAAGCCCGATTAAGACGCCGTATCCAAACTGCTCGACAAAAAAACGCGAAAAGCTTGCTTCGTCTGCCTGACTTGCCATCGCCATGAAAAACAACAGAAACGGCACAGCCAGACCATCGTTGAGACCGGCCTCGATGTTGAGCCCTTCACGGATGCGTTGTGGTACCTTGGGATTGGTGACAATAGGCTGCCCCAATCCGGCATCGGTCGGTGCGAGAACGGCGGCAAGTATGCCCGCCTCCCAAATTGTAAGCTTGCCGAACAACAGGAGGGCCGCCACCATCCCCAACGCAATTGTCAAAACCATGCCGGTGCTCAACAAGCGCCCGGGGACCGACAGCAGGAACCCCTTGAAGTTGTATGCGATGCGGCTGCCATCGGTGAAAAGCAGCAAGACCAATCCCAGCTCTGCAATCGTCAGGAAAACGTCTGCGCCAAGGCTATCTTGCGTTTCACCGACGACAAGAAACTGGGACAGAGCGCCAGCCACCGTGAACACAATGGGCGCGGTCAGCCGGCCCCGCTCTACAATTCCGGAAATCAATGCGTAAGCGAAAATCAGAACGACGAAGATTACAAGTAATGTCACAGACCGCCCCCGGCATTTCTTGATTGGCACGCGATAAGCCGAAGCCGGGCAGTCTCGGCATAGTCTTTTTGCATCTCAAAGCCGAGATACTTTCGGCCCGACGCCTGGGCAGCCAGAAGTGTTGTGCCACTGCCGGCAAACGGATCGAGCACGAGTTGCCCGGGCTGGGTGGCAATTTCAACCAATGCCTGCATCAGCCGGACAGGCTTCTGCGTGGGGTGCAGACCCGTTTCATGCGGCGCAAAGCCAATATCGAGAACGTTATCGGGCCGGCTGACATAACGAAGCAAAGCTGCTTCGTTATAAGGGCCCACGCCATGTTTCAGTGCGTTATCGGCAATCGTCGTGCCAATCCTATACGGCTTGGTAAACCACAGCACCGGCTCAAATCTCGGCCGTAAATTGCCAACACGCCACCCCTCCCAGCGCGCTGCGGCCTGAACATCACCTCGACGTTCATAGACGACGCTGACCCGTTGCGCGCGATGCGGTGCCCGGTCGCGCATCCACGCCAGCATATCCTTGAATGAAAAACCTGCATCCTCCAATGCGCAGATACAGCGATGCGCATAGCGTCGGCCAGCGAAAACAAAAACGGAGCTGCCGGGCTTCAGTACGCGATACCAGTCGCCTGCCCAATTCGTGCACCAGTCATAGTACTGATGCGGAATGCGCCGGTCGGCCTCAGACCAACCGTTGATCGGCTTGCCCCGGCTTTTGAAGACTGCGCCCGCCTTCGATTGCGCCGGGCTGCTACCGCGCAACGCCGAGTTCGTATTGTCATGCAACACGTCCCAGTCGTCGGCGCTGATACCGTAGGGAATGTCGCTGGCGATCATGTGGACGCAAGCGTCGGGAAGCCCGCGCACGCCCTTGATGCCGTCACCGTGGACAATCCCGTGCGGAGCAGAAACAATTGATTCGGCTGTGCTGGTGTGGCGCTTTCGTTCGGATCTCGCGGCTTTCATCGCCTCTGAGGGTCCAGGCTCTTTCGCCTGCCGGCCGTCAAATGCAGGGCCGCCATCCTGTTTCATACCACCTGACCTGTACATTGCACTGAGGAACTTTGCGGGCTATTCGCGTTCTCGCCAGCACATCCTATACACAAAATGCAACTTCTGCGGACAAACCAGATTTGGCGGCGAGCAGTTCGCGCGGGGTGCCCCCTGGCTGACCCTGTAGTTGATCTGGCGCCCGCCCACTCCACATTAACTTTGTGGTTGATACTTCCCCAAGCCACCGATCCCCGCTCATAAGGTTCGACAAGTCCTCAGTTGGAAACTATCACATGGTGAATTTGTTCAACCGGTTGTTTGTGTCTGGTCAAACGCTGCAGCAGTACGGTGCCTTATGCTACCGTAAACATAAATCCGAATTGGAGATTGCCCTTGTCACAAGCCGCGGCACCGGACGTTTCATCATTCCCAAAGGCTGGCCCGAGAAGGGGCTTCAAGCATTCGAGGCGGCAGCCCGGGAAGCTGAAGAAGAGGCTGGCCTCATCGGCGAGATCGGACATGACTCGATTGGTTCATATGGATATCTCAAACGGCTGCATCTTTTTGCAAGCATTACCTGCCGCGTGACGGTATTTCCGATGCGGGTCACCAAACAACTTGCCTCCTGGGATGAGGTCGTGGAGCGACGGCGGGTTTGGATGGCGCCACAACAAGCAGCCGCCTCGATTGCAGAACCAGAGTTGGCGCAAATCATCATCGCATTTGAGCAGAGTTTCAGCGATGCCTGATGCAGGCAGGACAAAGCCTGTCATGTGGCGGCGAGACTAATGACCAGGGGGAATGTTATTCAGGTGGATCAAAAAACGCGGATCAAGAAAGCCGCACTCGACAAGGACCTGAAGAAACTTCAGAAACTTGAAGATTCGACGCGCGCGCAGTCACTTGGCTTCCTTGCCCCTGGTATAGCCTTCGTTTTTCTTGCACTCAGCGCCCTGTTCGCATCGCTACAGGCCGGCGCTGAAACAAATACTGCAATGCTTGTTGCAGCAGCCATTCTTGCTGGCTACATGGCGTTGAACATTGGCGCCAACGACGTCGCGAATAATGTAGGCCCTGCGGTCGGTGCCCGCGCCATCACGATGTTCGGTGCGATTATCGTTGCTGCCATATTTGAAAGTGCCGGAGCGCTTCTCGCGGGGGGCGACGTCGTCAAAACGATCTCCAAAGGCATTATCACGCCGGACGTGGTTCC
>JBKEAX010000432.1:0-11110 GCA_047972825.1 Hyphomicrobiaceae bacterium
AAGGGCGCCGTCCCCTCCCGTATATCCGCACCCGTATACCTGCCCATCGACGCCATTTCCTTTAACCTCGATGGTGTTGTATATCAGCGCGCCCGTTCCTATCGTGCCGACCGCACAAGGACGGATATTGCAGCATTCCATAGAGTTGGCCTACCCGCCTGACTCCATTTTTCATGAAATCATCGTCATTCCCTCACTGACGAGACAATCAGAGAACGAAACGACGCCACATGGCCAAGAAGTTTGCAGGTGCCCGCTTCACCGACCAAGAAGCACTACAGTTTCATGCCCAAGGCAAGCCTGGCAAACTCGAAATCACCCCGACCAAGCCGCTGACTACACAGCGCGACCTGTCGCTGGCCTATTCGCCAGGCGTGGCTGTTCCCGTCAAGGCAATCGCTGAGGATGGCGCCAAAGCCTACGACTACACCAACAAGGCCAACCTTGTGGCTGTGGTCTCGAATGGAACTGCCATTCTTGGCCTTGGCAATCTGGGAGCGCTTGCCGCCAAACCGGTGATGGAAGGCAAGGGCGCCTTGTTCAAACGGTTTGCAGACATTGACGCCATGGACCTGCTGATCGACACCGAAGACGTCGAGGCGTTCATCAATTCGGTGCGCTACCTGGGGCCATCGTTCGGCGGCATCAACCTGGAGGACATCAAGGCGCCGGACTGCTTTGTCATCGAAGAACGGCTCAAAGCGCTGCTTGACATACCGGTGTTCCACGACGACCAACACGGTACGGCAATTGTCGTGGGGGCAGCAATTCTGAACGGTCTCGCCGTCGCGGGCAAAGCCATCGAAGATGTTAAGCTTGCGTGCTCGGGTGCGGGGGCTGCGGCTCTGGCCTGCCTCAACCTGCTCGTCAGCCTGGGTATGAAGCGGGAGAACATCTTCGTTGCTGACATTGCAGGCGTTGTCTACCAGGGCCGCCAAGAGCTGATGGACCAATGGAAAGAGCCTTTCGCGCAAGACACCGACAAGCGCACGCTTGCTGAGATCATGGACGACGCCGATGTGTTCCTGGGTCTTTCCGCGGGCGGGATCGTCAGTGCTGAAATGGTGGAAAGCATGGCTGAAAATCCGGTCATCTTCGCCATGGCCAATCCGGAACCGGAAATCTCGCCGGAAGAAGTCCAGAACGTTCGTGATGATGCCATTATGGCAACTGGGCGCTCCGACTATCCCAACCAGGTCAACAACGTCTTGTGCTTTCCATTCATCTTCCGAGGGGCACTTGACGTGCAGGCCTCAACCATCAACGAGGCGATGAAGGTGGCGGCGGCGCGCGCGCTTGCCGAACTGGCACGGGCGGCGGTTTCCGATCAGGTTGCATCGTCTTTTCATGGACTGAGGCCGACGTTCGGCCGTGATTACATCATTCCAGCGCCGTTTGATTCTCGCATCATCTGGCATGTGGCGCCTGCGGTGGCTCAGGCCGCCATGGATTCAGGCGTGGCGCGGCGGCCAATCATCGACATGGATGACTATGTCGCCAAGCTGCAGGGCCGGCTGGACCCGCTGGTCGGATGGCTGCAATCAACGTTTGAAAAGGTGAAGCAGGATCCCAAGCGGCTTGTTTTTGCCGAGGGTGAGGACCCTGCTGTTATTCGCGCCGCCCACGCGTTCCTGTCGCAGGGGTTTGGCCAGCCGTTGCTGGTTGGCAAAAAAGAGCGCGTGCGTGCAACATTCAAGGAGCTGGGCATTCCGCTGAGCCCGGCCATGGACCTGCATGATACGAAACAATCCGATTATTTCGAGGAGTTCACCGAGTACCTCTACAAGAGACTGCAACGGCGCGGCTACCTGCATCGTGACTGTGTGCGTCTGGTCAGGAATGAGCGGAATATCTATGCCGCGCTGATGGTGGCACATGGTTATGCCGATGCGATGGTCTCGGGCGTAACCCGCAACTTCACGAGTGTCTACCGCGATGTCCTGCGGGTGATTGATGCAGCGCCGGGCCGACATGTCATCGGCATCACCTTGGCGCTGGTGCGCGGACGCGCCGTTCTCATTGCCGACACATCGATCCATAACATCCCGACGACCGAGCAGCTGGTCTACATTGCAGAGGAAGCGGCGCGGGCTGCCCGCAACTTCGGCATGGAGCCCAGGGTTGCGTTTCTCACCTACTCGACATTCGGACAACCGCGCGGAGAACGCTCCGACGAGGTGCGCGAGGCCATTTCAATTCTCGACGAAAAGGGCGTCGACTTCGAGTATGACGGGGACATGGCAGCCGACGTTGCGCTCAATCCCAAGCTCATGCAGCTTTATCCGTTCTGCCGGCTTTCCGATACTGCCAATGTGCTCATCATGCCGGCGTTCCATGCCGCATCCATTTCAACCAAAATGTTGCGCGAACTGGGTGGCGCGACAATCATCGGGCCGCTTCTGGTTGGCCTCGACAAGTCCATCCAGATTTGTTCACTGGGCGCACGCGATACCGACATCGTCAATGTGGCGGCGTTGGCGGCCTACGACGTGAACCGGTGAGGCCACTTCTCTGATTGATATTGAGCGCGAGCGCTACGGCTCCATGTGTCACGACCGCCGAAGCGTCCTATTCAGACTTCAGCCGCAATTCCTCGATCACAATGCTACCGAGGCTGGGAACTCGGTTCATTGACGGCTGGCCCTTTGAGATCTTCAGCTCGCATGCATGAATTTTATTCACACACCATATGTGATCGTTTTTTATGCATTACTGCTTTCCTCGCTTAACTCTTGTGCAATGCATCAGTTGTATTTTCGGGCTAATCCCGCGTTCTCAAGTCGTAAATTTTATTTTTAAATACAGCTAACTAGCCAATCCCTCCCTTGCCCAGCCAGATCCTGGCACAACGCTTGCTCTCGTTAACTTTTGTGCGTCGCCGAGATGGCGCATGGGAGATTGCGAGAGGGCGCGATGAGTGACACCACGCAACGGCAAAGACTTGTCGTAATTGGAAATGGAATGGCGCCTGGCCGCGCGCTGGAGCGACTTTTCGAGGCCGCACCTGATACCTATGACGTTACCGTCTTCAACGCCGAACCGCGTGTGAACTATGACCGCATCATGCTCTCGCCAGTGCTGTCTGGCGAGAAGAGCTATGAGGACATCGTTATCCATGGTGACGGTTGGTACGTGAAACACGGTGTAACCCTCTTCAAGGGCGCAAAAGTCACCAACATCGACCGTGACGCCAAAACCGTGACGGCCGAATTCGTTCCGTCTGGCTTAGGGCGGCCCGCGCTGCAACCACCTGTAACCGTTCCCTACGACCGGCTTATCATTGCCACGGGTTCGTCCCCCGTAATCATCCCAGTGCCGGGTTGCGACCTGGCAGGCGTGCTTTCCTATCGTGACCTTGATGACGTGAATGCCATGCTGCTAGCAGCCAAGGCGCGCGGTAGCGCGGTGATCATTGGCGGCGGGTTGCTGGGACTGGAAGCGGCGGCCGGCCTGAAAGAACAAGGCATGGACGTAACAGTCCTGCACCTTATGCCAACGCTGATGGAACGGCAGCTCGATCCGGCTGCCGGACACCTGTTGAAACGCGCGATGGAAGCGCGCGGCATCCGTGTCATAACCAAAGCCAACACCAAGGCAATTCGCGGCAAGAAGAAAGTGGAAGCTGTCGAATTGGAGGACGGCACGGTTCTGTTGGCCGACCTCGTGGTCATGGCGGTGGGGATTCGTCCCAACGCGGGCCTGGCAAAAGATGCGGCGTTAAACGTCAACCGCGGCATTGTCGTCGACGCCGAAATGCGCACAAGCGACCCAGAGATCTTCGCGCTTGGCGAATGTGCCGAGTCTGAAGGCGAGGTGTTCGGCCTGGTTGCTCCTCTTTACGAGATGGCCAATGTCGTTGCCAAGCAGCTCACGGGCGATGCCCAGGCTACGTTCAAAGCGACAGCAACAGCCACCAAGCTGAAAGTCACGGGTATCAGCCTTTATTCGGCAGGTGACTTTGCCGAAGCGCCGGACCGCGAGGAAATCGTCTTTCGTGACGCGGCGCGCGGCAACTACCGGCGGCTTGTGCTGAAGGACAACAAGATCATCGGCGTGGTGATGTATGGCGACACCTCGGACGGGATGTGGTTCTTCGATCTGCTGAAACGGGGCGTCGATGTTGCTGAGATGCGCGAGACGCTGATTTTCGGCCAGAGTTACGCGGGCGGGATTCCGCTTGATCCGGCCGCAGCGGTTGCTGCGCTTCCTGATGATGCAGAGATCTGCGGCTGCAATGGCGTCTGCAAGGGAAAGATCACAAGTGCCATTGCCGGACTCGGCCTCAAGACGCTGGACGATGTCAGGGCGCAGACCAAGGCGTCTGCTTCGTGCGGCACATGCACCGGGCTGGTTGAGCAAATTCTGAAAGCGCAGCTTGGCGATGCCTACAATCCAGCCGCCGTGCAACCGGTTTGCGGCTGTACCGACCTGGGCCATGCCGAGGTCCGGCGTTTAATTATTGCAAAGTCACTTAAGTCAATTCCTGACGTCATGCAGGAACTTGAATGGAAAACGTCGTGCGGCTGTGCCAAGTGCCGGCCAGCACTCAACTACTATCTGCTGTCAACGTGGCCCGGCGAATACGAAGACGACGCGCAGTCGCGCTTCATCAACGAACGGGTGCATGCCAACATTCAAAAGGATGGCACCTATTCCGTCGTTCCGCGCATGTGGGGCGGCATGACCAGTGCGAAAGAGCTGCGTGCCATCGCTGACGTCGTGGAGAAGTTCGATATCCCATCCGTCAAATGCACGGGCGGGCAACGCATAGACATGCTGGGCGTCAAGAAGGAAGACCTGCCGGCCGTATGGGCTGACCTGAACGCCGCCGGGCTTGTTTCGGGTGCTGCCTATGCCAAAGGGCTACGCACCGTGAAGACCTGTGTGGGCACCGACTGGTGCCGCTTTGGGACGCAGGATTCGACCGGACTGGGCATCAAGCTTGAAAAGTTCATGTGGGGCTCGTGGACGCCTGCCAAGGTTAAACTTGCCGTCTCGGGATGCCCGCGCAACTGCTCAGAGGTCACCTGCAAAGACATTGGCGTGATCTGCGTCGACAGTGGCTACGAAATCCATTTCGCAGGCGCAGCCGGGCTCGACATCAAGAGCACCGAAGTGCTCGGGCATGCGCCAAGCGAAGATGAAGTAATCGAGATCATCGGCGCGCTCACGCAGCTTTATCGCGAACAGGGTCATTACCTGGAACGCATCTACAAGTGGGCGAAGCGTGTGGGCATAGAAACGGTCCAGGCGCAAGTGATGGACGACGCCGAGAAGCGCCGATCGCTTTATGAGCGGTTCGTCCATTCGCAGAAATTTGTGCAAATCGATCCATGGGCGGAGCGCGCCGCCGGCAAGGAAGCACACGAATTCAATCCAATGTCGATCATCAAACTTGAGGCTGCCGAATGACTGCGCAAACGCCAACCTGGACGTGTGTTGGAGCCATAACAGACATCCCCAAACGCGGTGCACGCTGTGTGGAGAATGGCGACACCAAAATCGCCGTGTTTCGCACCGCTGACGACGACATCTATGCACTGGAAGATAAATGTCCCCATAGGAACGGGCCACTCAGCCAAGGCATTGTGCATGGCGAATGCGTGACCTGCCCTTTGCACAACTGGGTCATCTCCCTTGCAACCGGAACCGCAACTGGTGCCGACGAGGGGAGCACCACGACATTTCCTGTTCGCGTCAAGGACGGGCACATCTACCTCGGCCTGACCTTCAACCAAACCAACGCCTAAATAATCTCAACCAAAAAACCGAAAGGGCAGACCATGTCGTACGTGGCACCGCAAGAACTCGCCTCAAAAATGATCGATGCGGGTGAATCCAAGATATTCATGTCGACGAAAGACACTCTGATCAGATCCTACATGGCTGGTGCGATCCTGGCTCTGGCTGCGGCATTTGCCGTTACCATTGCCGTGAATACCGGCAATTTCCTCATTGGCGCCCTGTTGTTTCCTGTCGGCTTCTGCATGCTCTACTTGCTGGGATTCGACCTGCTAACCGGCGTGTTCACGCTAGCGCCACTGGCTGTGATCGCGAAACGTCCCGGCGCCACCTGGAGTGGGGTGTTGCGAAACTGGGGCCTCGTTTTCATCGGCAACTTTGCCGGCGCCATGACAACGGCTGTACTTATCGCCATAACATTGACGATGGGCTTCAGCCAGGAGCCGAACGCGGTTGGGCAGAAGCTTGGGCACATCGGTGAATCGCGAACCGTCGGGTATGCGGCTGCTGGCTTTGCAGGAATGCTCACGCTGTTCGTGCGCGCCATGTTGTGCAACTGGATGGTTTCAACCGGTGTTGTCGCAGCGATGATGTCAACCTCGGTATCCGGCAAGGTTATTGCCATGTGGATGCCGATCCTGGTGTTCTTCTATCTCGGCTTCGAGCACTCCATCGTCAACATGTACCTCTTCCCGTCGGGGATCATGCTGGGCGGAAAGTTCACCTGGATGGACTATTTCCTGTGGAACGAGATTCCGACCGTCGTCGGCAACCTCGTGGGCGGTCTGACTTTCGTCGGCGCCATGATCTACTCCACCCACTACAAGACCGGGCCCTCGCGCAAGGCGGCCTTCGAGAGCGGCAAGTATCCGGTTGCTGCCGAGTAGACCTTCGATCCTCGCAGAAGAGGCGTCTTCCAGGCCTGGCCCGCGGTTGCAGGCCGGACCTGGAGGAAGCGACAGGTGGAGAGGCGGTATGCTCCAGAGCTTGGCAGGTGAACGGATTGCCGTCTCCATCGGTCAGCACTCCGCGGCAGGCCGCAAGTCCGTCAATCAGGACTTCCATGGCGCAGTGACACCCGAAGGCAGCAGCCTCGCCCTGAAAGGGGTCGCGCTCTGCATTGCCGACGGCATCTCGACCAGCAGTGTCGGCCAGATCGCCGCCGAGACCGCGGTCAAGAGCTTCCTGTCCGACTACTACTGCACATCGGACGCATGGTCGGTGAAAACCTCCGGCTCTCGCGTCATTGCGGCGACCAACTCGTGGCTCAACGCGCAAACGCGGCGCAATAACCTGCATGAGGACATGAACCGCGGTTTCGTGTGCACCTTCAGCGCTCTCGTCGTGAAGGGGCGGACCGCCCACATCTTTCACGTCGGCGACGCCCGGATCCAGCGGCGCGCCGGCACCAGCCTCGAGCAGTTGACGAGCGACCACCGCACCCGGCTGTCCGCGACCGAAAGTTATCTCGCCCGCGCCCTCGGTCTCGCCGCCGATGTGGAAATCGAGTATCGCGCGCTCGGCCTGCGCCCTGGCGACGTGTTCGTCATGACCACTGATGGCGTCCACGAGCACATCCCGCCGGCCATTCTTGCCAACCTGATCGCCACGGCCGACGATCTCGACGAAGCCGCGCGCAAGATTGTGGCGACGGCGCTCGAGAACGGCAGTGACGACAATGCGACCGTCCAGATCGTCCAGATCGATCAACTGCCACGGCGCGATGCGACCGGATTTCTCAGCGGCACGGACATCCTCCCGCCCGCTCCGCCCCCGTTGGTTCCTTCCGAGTTGGACGGTTATCGCGTCGTTCGCCAGCTGCATGCCTCCAGCCGCAGCCACCTCTACGTGGCCGTCGATCTCGACACGGGTGCGAAAGTCGCCCTGAAGGTACCGTCGCTCGATCTTCGCGAGAACGTCGACTATCTCCGCCGCTTCGCGATGGAGGAGTGGATCGCACGACGGATCGAGTCACCGCACGTGTTAAAGGCGGCACCGGCACATCGGGAGCGGGACACGCTGTACGTGGTCACCGAGTTGATCGAGGGCCAGACCCTGCGCCAGTGGATCGCTGATAATCCGGCGCCCTCGCTCGACACGGTGCGGGACATCGTCGACCAGATCGCGAAAGGGCTGCGCGCCTTCCACCGCAAGGAGATGCTGCACCAGGACCTGAGGCCCGAGAATGTGATGATCGATCGCAACGGAACGGTGAAGATCATCGATTTCGGAGCGGTCCGCGTCATCGGCGTCCTGGAGGCGAGCCCGTTGCTGGCCGCCGAGGATATCCTTGGAACGCATCAGTACGCCGCGCCGGAATACTTCCTCGGCGAGGAGGGAACCGGCCGCTCTGATCTCTATTCGCTCGGCGTCATGGCCTACGAGATGCTCACCGGACATCTGCCTTATGGCCCCCGGATGGCGCGCGCGGCAACCAGGTCGCGCCAGGCGCGTGTCGCCTACGCTCCTCTCGCCACCTATCGGAACGACTTGCCGGTCTGGATCGACGGTGCGCTGAGAAAGGCCGTACATTTCGATCCGGCAAAGCGGCAGGAAGCGCTCTCCGAACTGATCCAGGATCTGCGCCAGCCGCGCGACAGCAATTTGCGAACGAGCAGAGTTCCCCTTCTGGAGCGCAACCCGGTGCTCTTCTGGAAGAGCGTGGCCGCAGCCATGGCCGCGGCGGCGGTCGCCGTGTTGATCTTCAGGTGAGATCGAGGAGTTGAAGCCGTGGAAGTGGAGCACATGCGCAAACCCGTCAGGACGCCGCCGAACCGCCTCGGAGCACTCGCCAAGCTGCCGCTTTTTTTCGATCTCGAGGAACGCCGGGTCGTGGTGGCCGGCGGCACTGCAGCAGCAACCTGGAAGGCCGAGCTGCTGGCCGCTGCCGGGGGACACATCCACGTCTATGCCGAAGATCCCGGGGAAGACATGGTCGCCCTCGTCGAGCGCGGTGCGGCGGCCGGTACTGTGACGTTGCACGCGCGTCGTTGGTCGCCGGCCGATCTGGCCGGTGCCGCCATCGCCGTCGCCGACGCCGGGACAGGCGACGAGGCGCGTGCGTTCCACGATGTCGCCGCGCGCGCTGGCGCCAAAGTCAACGTCATCGACAAGCCGGAGTTCTGCGATTTCCAGTTTGGATCCATCGTCAATCGCTCGCCAGTCGTCATCGGCATCTCGACCGATGGTGCCGCGCCCATTCTCGGCCAGGCCATCAGGCGCCGGATCGAGACGTTGCTTCCGCCCGCGCTGTCGCAATGGGCAAGCCTCGCCAAGAGCGTCCGAGGGAATGTCGCGGGTACGCTCAATTCGTCCGGCGCCCGTCGTCGGTTCTGGGAGTATTTCTGCAGCCGCGCCTTCGGTCCGGCTCCGACCGAGGGCGACAAGGCGCAACTTCTCGGGGGCCTGCCGGGCTTCGCAGGATCGGGTGTGCCCGGCACGGGACGTGTCACCCTGGTGGGAGCCGGCCCGGGCAATGCGGAGTTGCTGACATTGAAGGCCGTGCGCACGCTGCAGTCGGCCGACGTCATCCTGTTCGACGATCTCGTGTCGGACGAGGTGCTCGAACTCGCACGGCGCGAGGCGAAACGCATGCTGGTCGGCAAGCGTGGCGGCCGCGCGAGTTGCTCGCAGGACGACATCAACGCGCTGATGGTCAAGCTCGCCGGGCAAGGCAAGCATGTGGTTCGCCTGAAGTCCGGCGATCCCATGATCTTCGGCAGGGCGGGCGAGGAACTGGCGGAATTGAGGGCCGCGGGCATTCCGGTGGCCGTCGTGCCCGGAATTACGTCGGCGTCGGCGATGGCCTCGGCGTTGACGGTTTCCCTGACACATCGCCACTGCACCCATTCGGTGCGCTTCGTCACCGGGCATTCGCGCAACGGTCGCCTCGCCGAGGACCTCGACTGGCGCGGCCTGGCGGATCGCGAAACGTCTCTTGTCTTCTACATGGGCGCGCGCACCGCGCCAAGCATCGCCGAACGCCTGATCTCGTGCGGCAGGCACCCGGGAACGCCGGTGGCGATCGTATCGTCGGTGACCCGCCCGGATGAACGGCGCTGGGTCGGCACGCTCGGCACCCTCGGTGAGGCCATGGCGTCCTTCGACGTCTCCGCACCGATCATCCTCGGCATAGGCGAGGTCTTCAAAGATGCGGCCGTGGCGACATGGCCTGATGCCGCCGCAGCGGAGACGCCCCATGATGTGGCGGCAATCGCCTGAACGCACACTCTTCCCTGGGACTTGAAAGGATCTCCTGCATGAAACGGTCTGACCTCACCGAGAAAATCCTCGACATCAAGCGCGCCAGGGGCTGGAGCTGGGCGCACATCGCGAAAGAGATCGGCGGCATGAGCCCGGTGCTCGTGGTCGGCGCCCTGCTGGGGCACCAGCGGCTCGTGAAGCCGTTGGCGAAGAGGGCGGCGTCGCTATTCGAGTTGTCGCCCGCGGAGGAAGCGATGCTCAACGAGGTGCCGATGCGCGGCGAGGGCATCGCCATGCCACCAGCCGATCCTCTCATCTACCGCCTTTATGAGCTCGTGATGCTCAACGGACCGGCCTGGAAGGCGTTGATCGAGGACGAATTCGGCGATGGGATCATGTCGGCCATCGACTTCGACATGACCCTGGAACGGCTGCCCGACGAAAAGGGTGATCGCGTCAAGCTGACGATGTCCGGCAAGTTCCTCCCTTACAAGTACTATGGAGCCGAGCAGGGTATTCCGCCGCTTGGCCTCAAGGGCATGGATCAGGGCTGACGGCTTCTGCAGCGAGGGTCATGTCGCCTGACGTGGATCCGCGCCGGATCACGAGCCAGGGCGGCCCGGGCATGCTACGTGTCCGGGGCCGCAGCGACACGGCGCGGACACACCGCAAGGCGCCCCGAGGGCCCGCTGCAGGCGTCGTCATAAGGGGAATGTCGGGAAAGTAGGTTGGTTGCGGGAGTAGGATTTGAACCTACGACCTTCAGGTTATGAGCCTGACGAGCTACCGGGCTGCTCCATCCCGCGATACCTGCACAAAACACCGTCCGCTAAGGAGGCTCCTCGGCGGCATCTCCAATTCAACCCTGTTGGATTGAGGGAGCCCGATGCTCCCGGCCGGAGAGGTCAGCGTCTTGCGACAGCGGTCTTATAGCAGGTTTCTTGCCGAGGAGAACCCCATTGTGAAGGAAATTTGAAACTGTGCGGCAGACGCGCTGTCTGCAAAATAAAACATTGAATTATATGAAATGTTTGGGTGGAGCGCGTTCGGGGGACGGTTCGGAGCACGGCACGGGCGGCCACGGCTCTTCACAACATTCCCGGTTGTGCGGGCGTGCGCCTCAACGGCGCGAGTCTCCGCCCGTGAAGGAGCACTCGAGCGCCAG
>JBKEAX010000462.1:0-5472 GCA_047972825.1 Hyphomicrobiaceae bacterium
CGAAGCAGCCGTTCAACGCGGCCGAGCGAAAGATCGATCAGCTTAGGGTGAAGCAGCTTCATGTCAGCAAGGAGCTGGTCACTTGTAGGCATGTGCGCCTCTGCGCCTCGCGGTGCGTGCCGTCGGTCGGCCTATTCATTCATAATCAAGGTTTGAGGCAGGTCTACCGCCAGTTCGCCCCTCGGCCGCGTGCCCTGCGTACCGAACAGGCATAGGGAACTGGCTACAGCGGTTTTCGCCCCCCCGCAACCCCGGTATCAGGTCTTCGATGCAGGTTTTCCAGTCTCTGTGCTCACGCCCTTGCCTGGCTGCTGCCCTCCCTTGGCGGCACTATCGCGTTTCTTGGGGTCGAAACGCTCTGCGTCATCCACTGGCTCAGCCTCGACGACCACCGGTCCTTTAGCGGATGTTTTGGATGATTTGACTGAAAGGTCCGTGGAATTGTTGCCATTGCGTTCTGGGCTTCGCGTAGCCGTGGCCGCGTGGTCTTCTTTGGAGGCATCACTGTTGTTCAGGGCGTAGGCCTTGCCGTTGAGATTGCGCGGCGGCTTTCCCGAGTCCTTAAGCGAAATTGCAGTTGCTTCCTTGGTTGGCGCCATCAGCACGCGCACGACACGCGCGAGTGTCTGGCGCAGCTTGTGCCGGTGCACCACCATGTCGACCATGCCGTGATCTCTGAGGTATTCGGCGCGCTGGAAGCCTTCGGGCAGCTGTTCACGGATGGTCTGTTGTATGACGCGCGGTCCCGCGAAGCAGATCAGTGCACCAGGTTCAGCAATCTGGATATCGCCCAACATCGCATATGACGCTGTAACACCCCCGGTCGTCGGATCGGTAAGCACAACGATATAGGGCAGGCGGGCATCGCGCAGCCGTTGAACGGCGATTGTCGTGCGCGGCATCTGCATCAACGACATGATGCCTTCTTGCATGCGCGCTCCACCGGAAGCCGTAAACAGAATGAAGGGCGCATTTTTCGATAAGGCATGCTCCATGCCGGCAATCACGGCTTCGCCAGCGGCCATGCCCAATGAGCCTGCCATGAATTGAAAGTCCTGCACGGCCGCAACGACATTCGTACCGTCCAGATCGCCCTCAGCCACAACTACGGCGTCGTCGAGTTCGGTCTTTGCCTTGGCTTCCTTGAGACGATCCGTATAACGCTTGGCGTCGCGGAACTTGAGCGGGTCAACCGGCACCGTTGGGTTCGGTATGACTGCGAAATTTTCGCCGCCGAACAAATGGTGCAGCCGTTGCGGCGCTGTCATACGCTCGTGGTAGTCGGACCCTGGAAAGACATACTGATTGGCCACAAGGTCCTTGGTGAAGACCATTTGCCCGGTCTCCGGGCACTTGCGCCACAGATCATCGGGAACGTCCCGTTTTGTCGTCAGGAAGCTCCGGATCTTGGGCCGGACAACATTGTTGATCCAGTTCACGCGTCAAGGCTCCTTCGCAGCCAGACCGCTCTTGTTATTCGTTCCGCGCCGCTTGGCACATATCAATGCCAGCGCGCCGGCTCCTCCGAGCGGCAAAACGTTATCCAGGCCAAGCGACCCGCTCATGGTGCATTGCACAATCATGGGCTGTGCGCAACGGCCTGGGGCAATCCTGGCCCATTGTAGCGCATAACCTGCGGCGCGTTCAGCACGCATTCGCCGTTTTGGCGGTCCAGACACACAAATCAAGCCCGGAGTGCTCCAGCAAGCCCCTTCACAAGATCTAGGACGGCTGGCACCGTCTTTCCAGTGGCACGACCATCGCTGTCCAGTGAATTTTCGATTGCGGTGACCAGAGCCGAGCCGACGACGACTGCATCGGCCCCGGCCGCAATTGCCTTGGCCTGCTCGCCCGTCTTGACCCCGAAACCGACCGCCACCGGCAGTTTCGTCTCGCCTTTGATACGCTTGACCTCGGCATGTACCTTGCTGACATCGGGTGCAGCCGAACCCGTAATCCCGGTAATGGAAACGTAGTAAACGAAGCCGGATGTATTGGCGAGCACCGCCGGCAGGCGCTTGGCGTCGGTTGTCGGCGTGGCCAGACGAATGAAATTGAGCCCCGCCTTCAAGGCCGGCAGACACAGCTCATCGTCAGCCTCAGGCGGCACGTCCACGACGATCAGGCCATCAACACCGGCAGCAACAGCATCAGCCAGGAATCGCTCGTTACCGTAAACATAAATGGGATTGTAATAACCCATCAGCACGATCGGCGTGTCGTTGTCGGTTTTCCTGAACGCACGCACCACGTCGAGTGTCTTGGTCATGCGCTGGCCCGCCTTGAGCGCCCGCAACGACGATGCCTGGATCGCAGGACCATCGGCCATGGGATCGGAAAACGGCATGCCCAGTTCGATAACGTCGGCCCCGGCACCAGGCAGTCCGGCAAGTATCTTGGCAGACGTCTCAAGGTCGGGATCACCAGCGGAAATGAACGTGACAAGACCGGCACGCCCTTGGGCTTTGAGGCTGGCGAAGCGGCGGTCAATGCGGGTTTCAGTCATGGGCTCGTCAAATTCATTGTGCGGGCATGATCAGGATTAAACGGGGTTGGTATCCATCAATGCACCCGCGAGTTGCGGTTCTTGAATGCTATAAGTGGCATTGCGACGAAATCGAAAGCGTCGGCATCAAATTTCCATGCCCAGGTAGCCGGCAACGGCAAACACATCCTTGTCGCCGCGCCCGCACATGTTCATGACCAGAATGTTGTCCTGAGGTAGTGTCGGCGCCAGTTTCATGACATGGGCCAGGGCATGTGACGGTTCCAGCGCCGGGATGATGCCCTCCTGTTTTGCGCAAAGCTGAAAGGCTTCCAGCGCCTCATTGTCCGTCACCGACACGTAGGTTACGCGGCCGGTGTCTTTCAGCCAGGAATGCTCCGGCCCAACGCCGGGATAATCCAAGCCGGCTGAAATAGAATGGCCTTCAAGGATCTGACCATCGTCGTCTTGAAGGAGGTAGGTGCGATTGCCATGCAGCACGCCAGGGGCGCCACCGTTCATTGATGCTGCATGTCCGTTGTCAACCTCAAGGCCATGTCCACCAGCTTCAACACCGAAGATCTTAATCGCTTCATCGTCAAGGAAGGGGTGGAATAGTCCGATTGCGTTGGAGCCGCCACCGATGCACGCAACAAGCGTGTCGGGCAGGCGGCCTTCCGCCGCCATCATCTGTTCGCGAACCTCGTTGCCTATGATCGACTGGAAATCGCGTACCAGTTCCGGATAGGGGTGCGGCCCTGCAGCCGTGCCGATGATGTAGTAGGTGTCTGAGACGTTGGTCACCCAGTCGCGCAGTGCCTCGTTCATCGCATCCTTGAGCGTCCCAGCACCAGAGGTGACTGGGTTCACCTTCGCTCCAAGCATGTACATGCGCGCAACGTTTGGCGATTGCCGCTTTACGTCGGTGGCGCCCATGTAAATTTCGCAGGGAAGGCCGAACCGCGCGCAAACAGTCGCCACCGCAACGCCGTGCTGCCCGGCACCGGTTTCCGCAATGATCCGTGTCTTTCCCATGCGCCGCGCCAGAAGGATCTGACCAAGGCAGTTGTTGATCTTGTGACTACCGGTGTGGTTGAGTTCATCGCGTTTGAAATAAACCTTGGCCCCGCCGCCTGTTGTACTTTGCGCACGGAAATGTTCCGTCAGGCGCTCGGCGAAATAGAGCGGACTGGGCCGCCCGGCGTAAAACGTATTCAGGTTTTCAAGCTCGGCATGAAACGCCGGGTCTTCCTTGGCGTCGTAGTAGGCCTTTTCCAGGTCGAGGATCAGCGGCATCAGGGTTTCGGCTACGAAACGGCCGCCGAACAGGCCGAAATGGCCGCGCTCGTCTGGGCCAGCGCGAAAACTGTTGAGCTTGGCCTCACTCTTCATGTCGGTCGTGTTGGACATCATCTTACCTTTGATCGGTCGTCTGGTTGTGGTTCGCCACCAATTCGTTTCAGGTCTTGCCCAACTCACAGAAGGCAAAAGAGTGTTCGCGGCAGGAGTTACAGCGTCTCCATAGCGGTCTTTACCGCCTGAAGAAAGTCACCGATCAACTGAGGTGACTTTTCACCTGGCCGCGTCTCGACGCCCGAGGATACGTCCACCGCGGGAGCGCCGGTCAAACGGATCGCTTCGCGGACGTTGTCAGGGGTGAGCCCGCCAGCCAGCAGGTAGGGCATATCGACTGGAACCGCTGACAATATCTGCCAATCGAACGCGATGCCATGCCCGCCAGGCACGTCAGCGCCTGTGGGCGGCTTGGCATCAAACAGCACAAGGTCCGCCACCTTGCCCGGTTTATAGTAATCAAGCGCCGCGCGTACATCGTCCTCACTGTTGACCCCCACGGCCTTGATGATGCGCGTGCCGAACGTTTTGCGGACGGCAGTAATACGGTCCACGCTTTCTTGTCCGTGAAGCTGAATAAAATGGGGGCCAACTGCTCGTATTACGTCCGCCAGCCTGTCATCGCCGGGGTCGACCAACAGCGCGACAATGGCAACCCGACCGCGCGCCTGGTCGGCCAGTGCAGCAGCCGTTTCAAGCGGTATATTTCGCGGACTTTTCTCATGCAGCACCAGCCCGATCCAACGTGCTCCACCAGAAATGGCCGCTTCCAGTGCCTCGCCCGTCTTGATGCCGCAGATCTTTGAATCGGTCATGATTTCGGGTCGCTTTCCTCCGCGTGGGGCAGTTCCGGCTCAGGTGCAACGATGTCGGCGGCACGCCCCGGTCGCGCACGGTAAGGCGGTAGTGACCAGCCATAGTACAGCGCCAAACCGCGAACGGTGAAGCACGAAGCAAACCCAGTAATGGCGGCGGGTGGGTAGTCGATACCGGAAGCACGCATGGCAACGAACGTCATGGCACCGATAAGCGCCGGAATAACATAAATCTCCCGGCGCAGGATGACCGGGCTCTCGCCGCCAAGCACGTCACGTATGATGCCGCCGAAAACCGCAGTGATCACACCCATGACAATCGCGATGAAGGCACCGACATCGGCGTTCAGCCCACGGTCGGCGCCGATGACCGCCACCAGTGAGAGGCCGACTGCGTCTAACCATAACAGCAGGCGGTAGCGGGATTCAGGGATATGCGCGAGGAAAAAAACAACGACCGAAACCGCAAGCGCAATGGCCGCATAGAACGGAGACTTGATCCAGAACACAGGCAGGTGACCGAGCAGCACGTCCCGCACCGTACCGCCGCCCAGGCCTGTCACCGTGCCAAGCAGGGCAAAACCGAAGATGTCCATTTCCTTGCGGCTTGCAACCAGGGCGCCAGTAACGGCGAAAACACCAACAGCGGTGACGTCAAGCGTATCGATAAAGGATGTGACGACCTGTTCGAATGCCATGCAGGCGCTTCCCATGATCAGCGCCTCCACTTCCGAGCATTAGCAAGTGAGCGCGGATCTCTATCAAGCCCCTGTAAAGAGCTTATTCTCCGGCGATGGCAAGTTGCTTGCTGCGGCCCAC
>JBKEAX010000484.1:0-6035 GCA_047972825.1 Hyphomicrobiaceae bacterium
TTCAATTCATATGTTGCATTGAGGAAATCAGTCAGCATCGAATCTTCCGCGCCCTGCCCCGTGCCACTCATGACCCATTCGGAGCCTTTTGCCTGCACTGCCTTGACGAAGTCTTCTATCGAGTTGATGTCTTTTCTGTCGGAATGCACCCAGAGCAGGAACACGTCCTCGGCAAGCCGGCCAATGGGCGTGAAGTTGTTGATGTCGACACCAAGTTCAGGTTGACGCAGGGGTGTCGTGTAGAAGCTGTTCAAGGTGAACATAATGGTGTGATTATCGCCTGACCGGGATTGCAAGTAGGCCATTGCCTCGCCGCCAGACTTTCCAGGCTTGTTTACGATGTTGAACGAGACCGGAATCATATTCTGTTGGGCCATTTTCTCTGCGATGAAGCGCACGGCTTTATCCGCGCCGCCGCCCTTGCCCGCCATGACGACGAATTCAATCGGCTTGGTTGGTTGCCAGCCAGATGTCGTGTTGGGTGCTTGTTGCGCAGTGCCTGGCGTGCTTTGCAACACTGCCGCAGCGGCGATGCAAACGATCGCGGCATGGCGCACGAAGGCTATTGAACTCATGTTTTCTTCCTCGCGTTGCACAGGTCTGCCCCATTCGACCGCATGCATCGTCCTTCACAGTTGCTGTAAGTTTCCCGCATCAAGATCCTGCTTGATCCCCTGGCGTGGCGTGTGGTTCTGACACCTCCCGCTTTCACGGCGCCAAAACCGATCTGAGATCTTGCGCCCGCCTTAATGGAGCCAGACTTCAACACGACGATTGAACTCGCGACCCTGATCGCTGTCATTGCAGGCTACAGGCGCCAACTCGCTATAGCCTTTGACAACAACACGGTTGGCCAATTGTTGTCCTGCGGGTGTGGCCACGAGTGCTTGGCGCACCGTGTTGGCCCGGGCGAGCGCCAGTTTCGTGTTGTCAGGGAACGGGCCCCGCGAGTCTGCAAACCCCAACAACGCAATCCGCTTGTCTCTGTAGGCATCCTGCGCCAAAAACGAGGCTAAGCGCCCGACATCCTGTACCGCCTTCGTGTCGAGGCGTGCCGACGCCGAATCGAAGCGGAAGGTGGTCGTCAAACGACGCGCATCCGTAATGTCAGTAATGAGATCGCGCATCAGGGCAAAATCGAAATCTTCCGCTGGGACGTTCAGCGCATAGGCAATACGCGTGCCCTGTTCGCGGAAGCCGAGTAGTTCGGGAGATTGATCGACGAAGTTCGCCGCCTTCAAGGCGCTTTGACCTTCGGCAGAAAGCGCAAAGTCCAACAGCTCCTGAGCGAGCCGGCTTTTTGGCCTGCCGCGCGTATAAAAGTACAGCCGGCGCGCCATCGGAAATTCTTCCGTCTTGGTAGAGAATGTCGTGGGGACGGAGACAAGACCACACGGGGATTCAATATTGAGTGCACGCGCGTTACGGATATAGCCAATGAAGTTGAATGAGATACCCATGGGATCGGTGGCCACCTTGTCTGACCACTCGACAACCGTTCCAAGGCGCGTGGCATCATCGCGAATTTTCAGGTTGCGGGGCGTCAGAATGGTGTTCTTGAAGTGCATAAAGAGGCCCATCGTCTCAACCGGAGCGTAGACGTTTATTTTGCCGGCTGGCAGGCCCAATTCGGACCAGTCGGTAATTTGCCCGGCATAAATTTTGGCCAGGTTATCTTCTGAAATCGAGACTGCCGGGTTGTCATTGGATACCAGGGTCACCATAGAATCGAGTGCAAAGACATGCTCGTTACCGGGAACGCGCAGGTCCGATACGCCCAAGGCGGTCAAACTCTGTGCCTGCGCATCCGTCATGCGCGCGCTGGTCCAGACGAGATCCACGCTGCCATTTGCCAGATCCTTGTAGCCTGACGAAACGCCCCTGCGGCGCACGTTGAACTCGCCGACTGTTTTGCCGTCAGATGACTTCAGCTTCAACTCGATGTCACGTTTGTCCGCGCCGATTGTGCGTTCCAGAGTGAGGCCGCGGCTTTCGGCATAAGCCTTTGCAAGCTGGGGCATATAGTCGGTGCCAATCCCACTGCCGCCTTGCCAATTGGTGGTGCCTAGATTGCCAGCCGGTGTTGCCGCGGCGGCTGGTGCAGCCTGCATCGGAGCGCTTGGACAACTGCCTGCCACGCAATCGAAGCGTTCTGCATCGAGCGTCATCAAGCCTAGAACATCTGATTTAATCTCGTACTGACGGCCGTCAAACGACAGCAAATTTCCGGTTACTTCGAAACCACCGCCCTTAAAGCGAAGTGTGGCGTCTTCAGCTGCAACGTTAACACTTGCGTACCCACCCAAAACCATCGCCACCAGCACCGAGAAGAAGCGGCGACGCCCCAAACTCCACATTGATATTCTCCTTAAAAACCCGACCTGCGGCCAAACGCCCAGTGCCAATCTTCTTAATTCAACCTCTCGCCACAAGATCGCTCAAGGTATCGCTATTGAACCGTTGCGCTTCTGGAATTCTCTCACCGCACGGCGCAGCTCCAAGTCGCACGACTTCCTTATCAACTCCTCCTGCCGGCCTGAGCCGTATCACGCGAGCTTCGATTTGAGCGAGTTCACCATCTCCGCAATAGGGAGGCTGAGGCACATCACCGCGCGTTTCATAATCGATCAAAAGCGTGACGGCCCCATTTCTCTGGTTGGGGTTGTGCAAGAATGTATAGACCTCGGCGTGAAGGCCAGGGCCTTCACCGCTGTCATCCATGCTGATGAAACCACGAGCTCGTTTGCCGCTGGCCGCGGCTTGCAGCGACTCCTCCAGGCTACCTGGTGCCTTGGCCCAGACATGTCCTGGCGCGTCGCGCGGTGCCAGATACTCATGAGCGTGAAGATCCAGATTGACAGGTGCTGACCAAAGCACGGCGACCTTGGAGACTCCCGCAAAGTTGACACCGGCCGTATCGATATTCATCACCGTACCGTCATCGAGTTTCAACGCAAGAGGAACGTTCGCTTCGAACAAATCCAATAGAAAGTTCATCGTTCCATCCGCGCCGACCTGACGCACGAATTCAAAAGTACCGTAGGCGATGGTCACGGCCCGGCCTGCAAGGCACTTTGAGACGACCTTGATCTCGATGCGCGCTGCGGGCTGGGGCGTGCCTTTCAATTCAACATCGCGACACGCACCGCCCCGTGCCATGCGACCGGCAAGCTGGCCTGCGGCGGTGTTGCCACTTTCCCGTTGCTGCTCGGCAGCGCGCTGGCGGGCGGCTTCTTCCTCGGCCTGACGCTGTTGCTCGGCTTGCGCTTCCTGCCGGGCGCGCTCTTCCTCGGCGGCGCGTTGGCGGGCGGCGGCTTCCGCGGCCTGACGCCGTTGCTCGGCTTGCGCTTCCTGCCGGGCGCGCTCTTCCTCGGCGGCGCGCTGGCGGGCGGCTTCTTCCTCAGCCTGCCGCTGCTGCTCGACTTGCGCTTCTTGCTTGGCGCGCTCTTCCTCGGCGGCACGCTGGCGGGCGGCGGCCTCCGCGGCCTGCCGCTGCTGCTCGGCTTGCGCTTCCTGCCTGGCGCGCTCTTCCTCGGCGGCGCGCTGGCGGGCGGCTTCTTCCTCAGCCTGCCGCTGCCGCTCTTCTTCGGCAGCTTGATTGGCTTTTTCCTCCTGCGGCTTCTCTTGCGAGGGCCTGCCAACATGGGGCAGGCGCCGCTCGTCAATAAAAGAGGGAAGACCACCTTGGGCATTTGCCGGTTCGCAGTGCGCGACCATCACGACCAAGGACAACGGCAGAGCCAATGCCGGCCACGCCGCAGTAACCCCGCGAGCTCTGGCCGTCATGGCGTTCCCTTTGACAGGCGTTGAATGGACGCGTCGACATTTCTGCACCCGCCTTCGGCTTTGGCGTTCCGGTAGAGCACGAGTGCACGCACTTCGTCAGCCGGCACACCCAGTCCGTGCTCATGCAGCGCAGCAAGGAAGCATAGGGCAACCGGGTCGCCTTGCGCCGCGGCCAGCTCCCACACCGAACGCGCTGCTGCATAATCGGGAGCGCCTGACATGGGGGCCGCATATAGAGTTCCCAACTGCGTCATGGCCCATACCATGCGCTTTTCGCTCAATCCTTGGGCCAACGCGCGCCGCAGCCAGTATTTGGCCTCTTCCTTATCGCCGCTCTCGCCTGTTGACAGCAGATCGTCGGCGCGGTTGAGGGCGCCTGCCAGATCAACACTTGTTGCGTCCGTACCGTTGGTAGAAACATCCGGGACGGCCAATACTGCACTGAGGGTTTTCAAGGATTCTTCAGGTTGAGAGGCTGCGACTGGGTTCACAGCACCAACGCGTGCAGCATCTCCAAGCAGCATGCCGCTTCTGTTCATGGCGAATACTGAAATGAGTGCCAGTGCGGCTGCGATGAGGAAACCCATACCGAATGCACGCTTGAAGCTGGGCTGACTGGCGTTCTCATTCCCGGTTCGCATCAAAAAGCGCGGCGTGTCTGGCGGTATGGGAGGCGCACCGCTGTCAGAGCGCGCAACAACTGGAGGAGGCGCGGTCGGTGTCTGCCGCAACGGCAACGGCGGTGGATCCGATTGTATCGGCTGTGGTGGAGGAGATCGTTTAAGTTCTTCAACGCTTGACAGGTTCAAGGCCGCTGCGGCTGCCGTCTTCGCGTGGAAACCCGGCAGAGAAAGCTCGGCTGGCGTACCCGGTACGGGAATGGGGCCGACCATCTCCCGACGTGGCGTTGCCAAGGGTGCGGCCGCACTCATTCTGCCTGACTGCTGCGTTGCTGAGCCCGTTACCGCCGAAGCTGCAGGCGATGTGATCTTTGGCAGTGGTGGAAGAATTGGCGCAGCGGTGGAAGAGACTACGGGCACAACCCTCGCGCTCGGAATTGACTTTCTCAATGCTGGTGGTTCGGTGTTCTCCTCACGTGAGGAAACCAGCTTGACGGCCCCTTTGCGCTTTGCATCAAGGCGGAAAAGAACTTGCTCGTCAGCCATCGGTGCGTCTGTTTCCAGCTGACTTTTTCCACGTGCCGCACTTGCTGCAGCTTCAGCTGCCATTCGTACAGCTGCCATGTTTTCAAGTTCAGCACGCCTTGCCTTTGCACGAGCGGCAATTTCGGCACGGCGTTTTTCAGCACTGACCACGACAACATTCCGCTTAGGACTTTTAACGGGTAGCAATGTGGGCCACCTCAACTCCTTGCGGAGGGATGCGGAGGGAACCGATATGGCAACCGGCGTACCGGGTAGCAATGCTGGTGCGTCGACCACATCCGAACCGACAATCAGTTCGACCCCAGCCTCGCCAACGCGCATGTGCCGAGCCTTGAGTTCTCCTTGTGGCCAGCCAGGTGCACCGTTCTGGCTGGTAACCTCATCCAAGGACTCAATCTTGAATACAGGACTGTCAGGCAATTCAAACAAGCCGACAAGGCGGATTATTGCGTCCCCTTGGTTGGCGGCCGACGGATCTCTTAAAATTTCGATTTTTTCGCCCTTCACGACTCGACCTCAAAATGATTTTCAGGAAATTCAGATAGGAGGCGCGCAAGGTCTGTACCGGCGTCTCCGGCGATACCTTTACGAGCCGCAGCCATGTTTGCCTGCACCATACGGGAAAGACGCGCCGGCCATAGGTCGGTGAACGCACCGGGTGCGACACTTATCATTTCGTCATGCTCTATCAGTTCGGATGGCGCGATGGTTCCGCTCTCTGATGCAGAACCGGAAAGTAACCGCTTTGAATATGTGGAGGAATTGGATGGCAGGTCCAGACTTTCCAGAAAACGGGTGATGACCGCTCCAGCAACGCTTGCAAAGCCTGCTTCGCCAGCTTGGGTTTGCGCCACCATGGACTCGATGACCTCTGCCATCCTGCGCACCAGTCCCAGGCGGACTGCACCAGCGCCTATTTCGTCAACGAGATGTTCCAGCACCCAGCCAGGCATATCGATGCGCCGACAGAAGCGATCCGAAGAGGCCAAACGGCGCATTGCGGCCAGCCAATAGCCTATGACGTCCTCAGCAAGCGCAACAGACATCGCCCGTGGCACGGTTGGCTGTGACGCAGCACCCTGG
>JBKEAX010000504.1:0-16426 GCA_047972825.1 Hyphomicrobiaceae bacterium
GCGCTAGGACGGGCGCGTGTCTGTCATGTGCTGGTCGGCAAGGCTGCAATTTGGACCTGATCTTATGTCGAAGGGTCAACTCGCGACCTCCGGGTCGGGATCGGGTGTCAAGATCGGCCAAGGGCGCTCTGACGCAAGATCTGGATGGCGTGGTTCTGATTCTGGTGCGCCGTACTCGTCCCGGAACTCGTCTATGAGGCTAAGACAGCGGGCGGCCGGGTCATCCGCGCCGCCGCTGCCCGTCATCGCCAGCAACTGCCGGCGAAGCTCGACCGCCGGGACGGGCACGACATTGTAAGCGCCTTCCCAGTTCTCGGCCGGGACGTGCTCCGTGACAGCGCTTTGGATTGATTGCCACGTCATGAACGAATGTCCGGTTTTCATCTCAAAATCGATCAGCATCAGTATGCCGTCCTTGTCAGCGTTTTCGGCAATTGCGCTGGCTAGCAAGGCAAGCTGCTTCGTGGTCGGCCCATCCTTCAACAGGTCATAGACATAGGCGCGGACCTCGGAGAACTCCGAAATCAATCTGCCCAGTTCGCGTTGCCAATGCCATCCGTTGTATGACTTGCCGTCGAGGGTGCCGCTGACGGTCAAGTCAACAAGGCAACGCGCGGCGGATACCGTGCCGAACTTCAGCGCGGTCGCGCGCCACCCATCGTTCTGGTAGAGACACGGGTCATCTTCGGCGAGCGTGAAAGTCACGTCTTCTGCGTCGTCCGAGGATGAACTGCCAAGTCCGCGGACCATCTCTTCGAGCACTCGTGGATGGCGCTGCGCGTGCGGCATGCCGCGCACGATGGCGGGTAAATGGGTGACAGGCGTGGCGAACGGCAAAAGGCGCAACCAATCGCGTAGCTGATACGCGTCGCTCTGTGTCAGAATCCAAGTCTCCTTCTCGGCCGCCTCAAAGGTCTCAGCTATGCCGTCGGCCACGAGCTTGATGTCGATGTCCTCGCCAGAGAGGACCAGCGACAACAACAAGGCAGCGCGCGCCTGCCTCGGCGCGAGAGAAATGAGCTTCTGGATCGTCGCGTCACGCTGGCCGTGGGGGAGCCGTGCTCCAACAATGCCGAGCGCAACCGCCAGCTTCACTTGCGCATCCGACGAACCATCGACAATCAAGGTCTCGATTGCTCCGAAGATCGCCTCCGCCTCGATCGATGTCGCGGCGGGATCGGCGGCGCGGGCCTCCCGGTGCGCTTCCACGCGAGAGAAGTCTACGCCGATGCGGAACTTTTTGTCGTCCTTGGGTTCGTTCGCCTCAAACCACTGGGCAGCCAGCACACGCGCTGCCAGCTCGCCAAAATGCTCATCCGTCAGGTATTCGCGCATAAGCGCGGCGGTCGCCGGCGCGTTGATAGCCAAGAATGCGCGTTGATATTCGTGCATTTGTGGCCACTGAGCTTCTTGTTTCGCCTCGCGATCTTTCCAGCCGCTCGCGATCGCTTTCTCGCGAAAGCTCCGATAGCGCCGCAAATTGTAGTCGAGCATTCTTTTTAAGAGAGGAAGATGCGCGACGGACGGTGCGCGGCTCATCATCGTTGCAATGGTAGCCACTCGCGAGCGTTTCTCATCCCCAGCCGCGAGCATGCGCTCTGCCCATTCGCGCGCCATTACTCCGATTGCGGTCAAGCCTTCTTCACCAAAGGGTCGCGCCCGCTCTTCGTCGCCGTTGGTCTCGCGTGAAAACAGTTCGGCCAGTTGGACGATTTCGTCATTGCCAGCGTTTATCGCCCGCACCTGAATAGCGGCCACCAAACTTGCGCCCGGCGTGTGGCCGATACGGTCTCGCAGACCGTGATAGCGATCACCCGCAGCCTGATCATATCTGCCGCTAGCGTCGCGCGCGAGTTTCCCGGCTGCAAGATACGCTTCGATTAACTGGCCAACAGCGTTTGGTCCCAGCACTGAAGCAGCGGCCTCGGCGCGATCGTCGTGGCGGCTTGTTTCTTCGAGGGCGATCCCAAGCAGCGCGTCGTCCTCATGGACAAACCCGGCGGCCGCAAGAATATCGTCCGCGCCGTAGAAGAGTTCGCGGTGCTCGCGCACGCGGCGCAGCAGCCCTTCAGCTAGGGCCCGCGGCCAACGTCTTCGTACCTCGTACATCAGGTGCCGCTCGCCATCGCTCTTCCAGTCAATCTCCATGTTAGCAATGAGCTCGGTAACCCCGGCGTCATGGCCTTTCCCACTTGGCGCATCAAGGAGCGAATGCAGCCGCTGTAAGGGCGACAGGCCGACGGTTTCGCGGCGTCCACGTGCCCGCCGAAGTCCCTGCTGGACAGCATCAACTGAAATGTCCTCAAGGTGACCCCTTTTGGCGAGGATGTCATAAGTCGCTTCGCTTGCTTCCGTGAGCAACTGGGCAACGTGACGATCCGCTCGCCGAAACGAGAGCGCATCGACTACCGCCGCTTTCACCTCCGGATCGCAGTCGTTCCTCGCGATCTCTGTCGCAAGGTCGAGGCCGTCAATCCCGCCATTCGATGCGATTTCGCAGAGTACGTTCTTACGAATGTCTGGAGGCAGCGCTGCGATGCGCGTCTGCCCGCCACTTCCAAGCACGGACGGACGAAACTGCCGCGCTGCTCGAAGCGCGTGCAAGTGTACTTGATCGTCGGCATTCGCAATAAGTGGCCAAAGAAGATCAGCGAATTCCGGCCTTCCGGACGCGATCATGAAACGCACTGCGCGATCCACTTTGCCTGGCGCGTGCCACCGGTCGGCGAAGCTCCGCATTTCTGTGCCGATCAGTGCCCATACCTCGTCAGTGGCGCGGAAGATCATCTCGCCTGCGAGGACAGGATCGACGTCAAAAGCTGCGCGGATGGCAGCGCTGCATGCGACCTTATGCGCAGCGTCGCTGCGCGCACTTCGTTCGACTGCAAACAGAACCGCCTCTTCCCAGGGGCGCCGATCGAACACGTCAACCATCAGTTTCTCGCGTGCGCTCGGATCGCAAACGGCCTGCAGCATCAGTCTTTCGACGTAATGCGAGGCGTACCATTCTTGAAATTGCTGGTGCTGGAACGAGTAGCCCGGAGTGTCACCGGACCGCGTCAGTACATGATTGCTGACAAGTGTGCTGAGCAGCGTGTCGGGCTGTATGGTGATGGTGATCTGCCCATCGGCTATCAGGACTCGCGCGGTCTCGGCCACCGATTTGCGGGCATTACTGTCCGTGATCGCCGTGTTGGCCGTTGTCGTGGCAAACACGGCGAGGTCATCCAGATAGTCCTGCTGGAAGCCAAGGGTCACGGCATGAAGCGCCGCCGCACGACGAGCCTCCTCCTCATGCGCTGCAACGAAGCGACTCAGCACTTCTTCCTTTGTGGTCGGAAAAGGTGCGCCCTCTGGCAGCGAAAGTAGTGCCGTGAGGTAGAGAGGAAGGGTGACGAGTTCGCGGATACCTGCTGTCCGCCAAGCCCGATCCACGAGCTGTGCACCAGCGTCGCCGCGCATGCCGCGCGCAATCTCCATTTGCTGCTCGTCGTCAAGCGGCAGCAAATCGACCTGCGTACCACCGAAAGGAATGTCGCGTGCTTGCCTGCGCGTGGAAATGACAAGCCCGAGTTCCGGCAATTCGGCCTTAAGGGCCGAGATTTGCACGCGCGCGCGTTCACGTGCGGTGGCATCCAGCTCGTTCCAGCCGTCAAGAAGTAGCACAACACCGGGGGTCGTCGCGACGGCGCGGAAATCCTGCTCGGAAATTCCGCTAAACGCGGGGCGTTTCAGGATAGACGCGAGCAACCCATCGCCTTCGGTGGCCCAATCTCCCAGTGGCACGATAAGCGGCGTGCCAATGCCGATTTCCAAGAGACCGTCAGCGACCTGAAAGAGAGTTGTCGTCTTTCCCGTTCCGGGCGCCGCGACAAGGATGAGATCATCCAGCTTTATCACGGCGTTGGCAAGCGCGCGCGTGCTCAGCGCCTCCTCCACCTGCTTCACCTTTAATGTCAGTGTGAGCGCCACGTTTGTGCCCGGCCATTTGGGTGTTCGACGGAACACGGCCAAGTCCGCAGCGGCAGCACTTTGAAAGCGTGCACTGATTTCCGAAACAGTCGGCGGCATGGTCGGGCCGAAGGGAAGCTTGTCGATAACGCTGCGCCACATGTCCTCAGAGTGCTTCTGCTTCCAAGAGTGTAGAAATGCCTCGGTGAAAATGGGATCATCTGAGTCAATTGCCTTTGCACAGTCTTGGCAAAGCCAAATCCCGTTCTCATCCGCTTTCCGTTGGTCGGGCGTCATGTCGTCGCGATACCGGCGTGCACCAGCTCCGGCGGCTGCTGCGCAGATATGAGCTGCAACTCCAATATTCATTTCCTTTGAGCCATCGCTGGTCGGCGCTGACGTCAACTTCCTGCAACTAGGATTACTACAATGATACCGGGCTTGCTTCGCGAGGCGATTTTTCGTTGCCTGAGTGAAGTCGTCCCTATTGTTACTCTTAGCCATCGACGATCTGCTCGGATTCGGTCGTGTAAACACGTTTGATAGTTTTTCTGTCGATGGACATATCGCCGATCTCGGCTGACATCAAAAGCAGAGACATATATCCCGCCTCCTCAGCGATATTGCTTGAAGCTCCGCCAACCGCGGCCTGCGCTTCAGCGGCGAAATCGCCGTCCCCAGTTCGCAGATGCTCGATCAATTCGGACACATCCGATTGCAGGGCTTGGTCAAAAGCATTGAGCCGTCGGGTCAGTTCCTCGTACTTTCTTTCGAAAGCAGCCTCCAAGCTCCGACGGGCAACAATCTCTTCTTCGGGACGAGTCTCATTGCCAAGGCATTTTTGATCCATTGCTCCAAGTTCGGCGGCAAGGGTCAGCACCTCCCCAAACATGCTTGCCAAAGTAAATGGGGCTTGTGGCAATGCGAGTTGTTCCGCCCAGACGGCAGCCGCTCCCGCGTCAGGAAGGAGGGTTTGGTAACCAGACTTTGCGAGCGCCGGGAAGGCGACACCCTCAATGTTTGGCATGACCGTCAGGTGGATCGACGAGTCGACCAATGACCGCACGAGTTCGGCTTGTTCAGCGAGCGTGACCACCGCATCTGCAATGTCGGGCACGGGCAACAGCGCGAGAACGTCTGCTGGCGGCCACGGTAGAATACCCTTGACGTTAACACGAAGGTGGAACTGTATGACGATCCCGGCTTCCTCTGCCAGGCGCCCAATTTCTGCCTTTCGCTGAGCTAGTCGTGTTTCCCCGGCAGCTTTGGCAGAGAGGGATACGAGCCGAACGGAGTTGCCTACTCGCGCGCCTTTGCCTTGTGCCGCCCAAGTTACCGCTGGCGCTTGCTTCCTTTCATTGGCTTCTCCGGCCAGAACTCGCAACGTCTCCAATAGCATCTTAAGTCGGGTAAGCATCGGTGGAGGACCGTCGGCGACGAGATGCCAAGGCTCTTCGGCAATTGCAATGTCGACATCGGCGATGAGATCGCTCAACCAGGCAATGTACGCACCAGCTTGGTCGGGCAGTATTGCGAACCTCTTGACGAGATTGACGCTTGCGCTGTGCAGGAGGTTCTGGAACTTGGTGACGGCGGTGTTAGCCTCTCCGCGCCCCGCGCCTGACGCTTCCAATGATGGAACAGCGGGAGGCGTCAGTGCTTCAGTTTCCGCATTGAGTGAATTCAGCTTGTCGGCGAGGTTGCCGAGTGCATCCTTTCCTCGAAAATGTGCGTCGAAGACCTTCTCCAACGTCGGCACAAGGGTATCGAGAACGGCCACGCCTCTTGCGAGATAGTCGCTATAGTTAGCAGCAGCGATGCGGCGGGAAATCAGATCTCCCCATTGCTTGTTCCACTGCGGTACAGAGGCTGGCGGGAGATTTTCTCGAGGTATTCGTTTTGTGGCGAGCGGCAACTGGGCAAGGCCTGCCAGCTCACCGCTTGCCGTAATGGCGTTGGACACCGCAATTTCAGCTGATGGGCACAGCGCTAAGATCAACTCGCACAAGCTCACAACTGCGTCATGCGGATTCTCCTGTACGGAGCCGGCGACATACCAAAAATCACAATGGACGATCACTCCATCATCAGAAGTTTCAATCGAGACGGGTCCCGCCCAAGCCCTCTCTTCCTCAATCTTTGCAAAGAGTGCTTCTTGCCCGAGTTCATCAACCCAACGAGTTGCAGTTTCACGGTCAAGCGCGACTAGAGTAGCCATAACCGACCCGACAAGATTCAGATCGGCAACGAGAAAATCCGGCGGAGGGAGGGCTATAGCGGATTTCATCACCTCCGGTATGAATACGCCAACCAATGCCTTGAGGAGCTCATCAAGGCCTACCAAATCGGCGTTCTTGACTAAGTTGGACAAAGTGGATGGAGCCAAATGTTCCATCAACAGGCGGCGAGGGTCATCTTCCGGCGAACCTTTGATCTGCGAAAGTCGATCCGCCGCGGCCTGGACCTCCGGGATGACGCTGAGACTACTCAGATCAATATCCGCAATCCCGAACATTGCCGCACTGCCGACTTGCGTTCGCGGCAGCGCACGCGCTTCAGGCGTGTCCAGCCATTCGTCGACACCCGAAGAAACGCGGCCCGAACCCAGACCCCGGAGCGCGGAAGCCAACGCCCGCGCATCCTGTTCACCCTCCAAGCGGGTAATCAAGCCATTGAGCACCGCCGGAAAAGGTAAGCGCCGCTCAGATAGCGTGTCCGCGACCAAGGACGCGAGATCGGTGGCGGGCACACTTGCAACCGTCCGCGTGAAACTCGTTTCGAGGGTCGGCAATGTTGTCTGGTGTGTGAGCTGCAACAATTCTTCGGATCGAAGCTTGTGTAGGCCGGTGACCGCGCCCGGAGCAGGTGAACGAACCAGATGTTCCTGGATGAGGCGCTGTAAGGCGCGTGACAGATCGGCCTCACTGACTGAGAGCGTGCGCGCCAATCGCGATGCATCGACTTCAGCATTCGCTGCGCCTGCCCAGGCGCCGGATCGCAAAATATCAAGTTCGAGGGAACGCTTCGGATCTGAAATCCTGGCTGCAATCTGGTCGGCGAGGAGTTCGTGCATCCTCTGTCCGCGCGTCAGGATATGGACATATTCTAGAAGAAGGCCGTCGCTCATCTTCCACGGCTCGCGCCAACCCGCCCAGTTCGTCTTTTCAGCTTCGCGCAGTTCTCGCCAGAGTCGTTCTGCGAGTTCATTGTCGGGATCGGCGCGTATTTCGGCTGCACGGGCGCGCTCGGCAATCAGCGTGACATCTTCTTCCCGGACCGAACCGAGCAGGACGACGCCGGGCACAGACATCGCTTCTTTGAGCAAGGCGCCCCAGCTTTCCGGCCCATTCCGGCCAACATCATCCATGACAAAGCCCAGGGGACTGTCTTCTGAAGCGCGGAACGTCCAGATCAACTGGCGCAGAGATGGAATATCATCCGCACTCAGACGACGGATACGAAACCACCGCACCGTATGGCGCAACGCGTTGGCGGCCTCCCACATCAAAGCGGATTTTCCGGCCCCTGACGGTCCGACGATCAACGCGGCCCGGCGTTGTTCAATACCCTCCACCAACGCCGATCTGCTTCGGGGACGTTCGGCCACCAAACCTGCCGCGATGTGACCGGGTTCTACATCGACCCCGAGATAGAAGTTCGGATCGTTGAGAGGCGTGAGAAAATCGACCGGCTCGCAGACGCCATCCTTGAGGGCGCGTTCGATCGCGTCAATGTCGATAGCGGCCAAGACATCGCGGATTGCCGTTTCGGTGTCGGAGATCGAAACGCCACGATAGTTCTCCGGTGCCAACCGGCCATTGGCGTCTGCCAGAGCACCCACGCGGACCAGCAGATCGGCAAAGCACATCTGGGCTGCGATCGGGGCGCAGTTCAACCGATCTACGATCAGGCTGATCGCCCATTCCTGCGGTGACGTCGCCACGACGATTGATGTTCGTGGGAGAAGATCAGAGGCCCCACTGGACTTTGAAAGCCTTGTTCTGATCGGACCTTCGATTGGGCGGACTGCGGGGTGGTCGTCGAGGGGATGGAGGCCCGCTACCTCCCGCTCAAGAACGAGCTCAAGTTGCTGCGGCCGCGGTGCGGAGCCAAGCGACCGATTCCACAGGTCCCCAATGTGTCCAACCGTCTCGCCTTCCGTATAGTCCCCAAGGTGTTCCCGTCGGCTCTTGACCTGGACAAAGCTCGTTTCGTTGCCACGCAGTTCGATGTCGTCACCACCTTCCGGGATCACGATGGCGGGCGCTCGCTGACCAGCCCATATTTCTGTCGCTAACCAAGCGGATACGGCATCCTGGTAACGAAAGCCCCGGCCTGCGTTGGATCCAGCCCTGGATGCAGCCTTGGCAGGTTTGGACGATAGCTTTGGATTACGGTGCCGCTCCCTTCTGTTTACTTTCCTGGACAAGTATGCCCCTCACAAATTCCGTTGCCGCTATTTCGAGACTACAACGTTTATCCGAACACCTACATTTTGTTGCCTGACGCAGGAATGGAGGCGCAGTGAAGCACTATTCCAAGCGCATCCGAGCGGCAGCGATAGTGCCGACAGTGAGCTTCCGCGCCGCACAACACATGTCTGACGCTAGTCGAACCCGACGTTTTGGGCGGAAGCGAGTCGAGCCAGTCGGAGACAGCCACTCTGCCAAGGGGCCACCGGGTGCCGGCCCCAAAAGTTCACTTTCGAACCGGTCTCAGTGAGGCTGCGAATTTGGTCTCTGCGGCGGGGTCGCGGTCAGCGCACGGAAAAGGAATTCTGGGGCCAGAGACTTCGGGTGCATGGGCACGCGTCCGGGCGCCAATCTGGACCCAGAGACCGCCATGCGGTGGGCTAGGCGGCAGACAACCTCGTGAGATCGCAAGGGTTTCCGCGACGAAGCCGGAAAATCGAATTTCGACAGGAACTGGTTGGTGGCCCGCAAATGAATCGAACTACGAACCTCTCTCTGATGGTTCGTGATGACTCGCAGCTCAACCAAGATGAAGCCTGCGAAATCGTGTGCGCTTTATCTTGCTCTTGCAGGTTCAGAGGCGAGCAGACTTTCAAGGTGAGTGCATCACGCGCACTCGTCGACGGCCTGACGCAATTCAGGGTGAGGCGCCTCTTTCAAACCGGTCTCTGTTCGGCTGCGAACTAGGTCTCTGCGGCGCAGTTACGGACGGCGCCCGGAAAAGGAAATTCGAGGCCAGAGACAGCGGGTCATTTGGCGCGCGAAGACCGGCACTTCGGGGCGCAGAGACCGGCCAATACACCGACACATATTCGCTAACCCGCGGTTAGTGCGAGTCAATTCGCGATGCTAAAATAACGATAAGAATCAATGTGTTATGTTTGGTGGAGCTGAAAGGAATCGAACTGCTGACCTTCCACCCTTGCTGGCGCAGGCAAGACCGTTGATAACCAACTGTTTTCAAACACTTCTTTCGTGCGCAGTCCGGCACTTTTGACTGGACTTTGCGGTCCTTTGGAGCGGTACTGTCGGTGACAGGTGCGGCGAACGCCGCATGATCAGCCCCGGTTGAACAACTTCGGGGCTTCGGGTGGTGCAAGGCGACGCATCCCGCGTGGCCCGACACTGGAGAACCGCCCGATGAAGACTACGAAATCTCGCCGCCCCCAGACGGCAAAGCAGCCCAGAAGCGCTTCCAATTCCCGCCTAGCTCCGCTAACGGCCACGGTGCCGCGTCCCGGCGGCAAGCTTGGCGATATCCTCGGCCGCGTCGCCGCGAAGAACGGTGCCACCGCTGACGAACTGGTGGATGCGACCGGCTGGCAGAAGCACTCGGTCCTCGGTGCCTTGAGCAAGCTGAAGTCGCGAGGTTTCGCCATCCGGCTCGATGCGAAATCCAACCGCAAGGCCTACCGACTGGTATCGGCGGTGGGTTGAGCGATGCGAAAAAGTGATCGAACAAACACGACTTCCAATGTCGGCGCGCCCAGGCGCGCCGACAGCGAAGCCCTCGAGATGGCATTGACTGCGCTCGCAGACATGAACGCAGCGGACCTGCGGAACGAATGGGCGCGGTACTTTCGTGCTCGTCCGCCTTGCAGGCTGAGCCGCGATTTGCTCAAGCTCGGTGTCGCGTGGAAGCTCCAGGAGCGTGCCTTCGGTGGCCTCTCCAAGGCGACCAAGCGTCAGATCGCTGAGCTGACGCAGACAATGGCTACGAAGGCGGACTTGACCAGGCCACGTGCCGTCACTCTGAGGTCGGGCGCACGCCTCATACGCGAATGGAATGGCGAAACACATGAGGTCCTGGTCGTCGAGGACGGATTCCTGTGGCGAGGGAAGACGTGGCGCTCGCTCTCCGTGATCGCCCGCGAGATCACCGGCACCCGGTGGTCGGGACCACGATTCTTTGGGGTCGGTAAGACGACTGCCGCGCCCGTCACCGGCCAGTCGACTGAAGAGGGTCGCTGATGCCTGGCAAGCGCGCGGTGTCCCATCCAGCAAGCGGAGCGGTTGTCCGTTGCGCCATCTACACGCGCAAGTCATCCGAAGAGGGACTGGAACAAGAATTCAACTCACTCGATGCGCAGCGCGAGGCTTGCGAGGCCTACATTCGGAGCCAGAAGGGCGCGGGCTGGGTCGCACTTTCCGACATGTATAATGACGGTGGCACATCTGGCGGGACAATGGACCGCCCCGCCCTCCAGCGCTTGCTCGCCGACATCGCCGCCGGCCGTATCGACACGATCGTCGTCTACAAGGTCGACCGGCTGACGCGCTCGCTCAGCGATTTCGCCAAGATTGTCGATGCCTTCGATACCAATGGCGTCTCGTTCGTATCGGTGACTCAGCAGTTCAACACCACAACGTCGATGGGACGTCTGACGCTCAACATGCTTCTGTCTTTCGCCCAATTCGAGCGCGAGGTCACGGGTGAGCGCATCCGGGACAAGATCGCGGCCTCGAAACAGAAGGGCATATGGATGGGTGGATTGCCTCCGCTCGGCTACGACGTCCTGGATCGCAAGTTGATCGTGAACGCTATCGAAGCCGGTACCGTCCGCCATATCTATTGTCGCTACGCCGCTTTGAAATCGGTAAACGCGCTCAAGCTGGAGCTGGACGGATCGGGCGTTGTCAGCAAGGCGCGACGGGACCGGAACGGCAATGCGACCGGAGCCAAGCCGATCGCGATCGGCGCGCTGTACCACATTCTACAGAACCGGCTGTATCGCGGCGAGATCGTGCACAAAGGCAAGCCCTATCCCGGTCAGCACGACGCCATCATCGACGAAGAGCTGTGGTCCGAGGTCCAGGCGATCCTGTCAGAAAATCGCGTTGAGCGAACGACGCGATCCAAGGCTCTTGCTCCGAGTCTGCTGGCCGGCCTTGTTTACGATGGCGGCGGCGAGCGCATGTCACCGACGCACGCCACAAAAAACGGCACGCGCTACCGCTATTATGTCAGCCAATCGTTGATTAAGCGCGGCCGGGGCAAACCTTCCGAGACTGCCTGTCGTGTTCCGGCCTCCGATCTCGAGGTTCTCGTCGAGGGCCAGATCCACACGTTGCTGCAGGAACCAACTTCCATTCTGGCGTTCGCGGGAACGATCACGGTCGTGGCGCGCAAGGCGCTCATTGACCAAGCAGCATGCGTCGCGCAGCGTTGGCCAGAGTTGTCCGCATCCGAGAAACGCGGCATCCTTGGTGCGTGCCTCTCTCGGGTGGAGGTCAGAGCCGAGACCATTGAGATGACCATCCATCCACTGCGGCTCCTTGAGGCAATCCGTAGGAAGCCGAGTCCTTGCCGCTCAGACTTGCCCGACCAGGGACCAAGCACCGTCCTTACAATACCGGCGCGCGTTAAGCGGACCGGTGTGGCGAACAAGCTTGTGATTGGGGGACAATCCGAAACCGCGATCAAACCGGATCGAAGCCTTCTCCGCCTTATCGTGCAGGCGCGGCACTTCCACGATCTCGTGACGAACAGCAACGGCAGGTCCATAAAGGATCTCGCCGACGAGGCAGGGGTGAGCCCCTCCTACTTCACCCGTGTCTTCCGGCTTAGCTTCCTGGCGCCCAGGATTACCAAAGCAATCATACAGGGATGCCAGCCAGCCGAGTTCCGCGCGATCAAGCTCATGCGCGCTGGCCCGTTCGCACTTCGCTGGTCGGACCAGCGCCGCGAGTTCAGATTCGACTGACCGCACCAGAGCCTCTGAAGTGTCCTGTTTCCCGCCGTCCGCGACGGCGGATTGTTGTTTCCGGCAGCATCGCATGAGCGAAACGACCCACCGCGCCGCCGCCAACGGTACCACTCAAAAGCCGATAGGAGACTTGGACCGGAGGGGCCCGCGAGAACCCGCACCAAAGCGGTCTCTCGGTCGCAGATAAAATGGCATCGTGCCGCTAACCGGCGGACACTACGGACCAAGTTCGAATCCGACGCCAAAACTTGTTTTATGTATCGATATCAATGAGTTGCGTGGCGGAGGGAGAGGGATTCGAACCCTCGGTACGGTTTCCCGCACACACGCGTTCCAGGCGTGCGCCTTCAACCACTCGGCCACCCCTCCGGATCTGTTCGGAACAGCGGCGCACTATAGCCAGATGCGCGCGCCACGCAACCGCTGAAATCGCTCAAAACAATGTCTGAGCCGTGGCGTGGTCAACTCCTCCGGATAATGAATTTGACCGCGACAAACTGGCAGCACATCGGCGGCACACGAGTTGCCTGCAAAAGGATTGAAAGTGCCACATACTGCGCCGCCCCAGCGCAGACTCCGAGCAACACAGGAGAATAGTCTTGGGCCCAAATGAATAAGTCCGGTCTAGGCCGTGTCGTCAGTTGAGCCACAGGAGCACGCAGACGAGCAGGACGCCAGCCAGAAACGTGCTGGCCAGCTTGTCGAAGCGGGTCGCGATGGCTCGGTAATGCTTGATCTTGTTGAAGAAGCGCTCGACGAGGTTGCGCTCGCGGTAGAGGGCGAAGTCGCAGTCTCGGGGCTCCTTGCGATTGGCTTTCGGCGGGATGACCGGCTCGATTTCGCGTGCTTCCAGCGCCTCAACAAGCCTGTCGCTATCGTAGCCCTTGTCAGCGATCACCGCTACCGGCTCGAGCCCTTCGATCAGCGGCTCGGCTTGCGTTATGTCGGCGTCCTGTCCTGGTGTGAGCGACAGCGCGACGGGGTTGCCGAGCGCATCGACGATGGCATGGATCTTCGTCGTCAGGCCGCCACGCGAGCGCCCGATGGCTTGGGTTTCGCCGTCTTTTTTTGAGCGCCGGCGCTGTGCTGATGCGCACGCACGATGGTCGCGTCGAGCATCATGTATTCGTTGTCGGCATCCCGCGCCAGGACCTCGAAAACCCGTGCAAAAACGCCGCTTTCACACCATCTCCGGTAGCGCTTGTGGGTCGGTTTCCAGTGCCCGTATCGCTCCGGAAGATCACGCCAGGGAATGCCCGTGCGATAGCGATAGATGACCGCATCGACAAACAGCCGGTTGTCGGCCGCGGTGCCGCCGACGTGGCCCTCGCGGCCGGGCAGAAAATCCTTGATCTTGTCCCACTGGTCGTCTCGAAGCGCGTATCGATGCATGTGTCGGCCTCCGGGTTGCCGACACCCTATGAGTCAGAAGCGAAGTGATTTGTGAATCCCGGAAATGACAACGTCGTCTGCGACAGCTTGGGATTTTACCCCCGCAGTGGCAGAACAGACTCAACCCAACTGACGACAGGACCTAGGTCCGGCTTTGCAGGCGAAATGACGCAGCTTGCCGGGTGTGTACTGCGCTTGCAAACAATTTCCGAGCTCCAGCCTGATGGAACCAGCGAATTGGCGGATCATGGTCGTTTAGGTTGCCTAACGTTAGACACCGAGAAAGAAGAGATGGCCGCCGAGATTAGGTCGCGATTTGATGTTTTTGTGGCCGGAGCTACGCTGTCTCCATGGATAATTGATTCGGATCAAAACCAAGGATCGACCAATTCAACGACCGGAGTAAAAAATGCTTGGTTGATCGCATTTTTCGGAAATCCACGCGATGAGAAGGGTGCAGAGCTGCAACCGCGAATCCTGTCGAGCTTGCGAAAGGTGGTAAAATGCAAGCCTTTGGCAAAGCCAATTCGCGTGTTTACGCAAACGCACCGATTGTCGAAGTTACAAGGGCCAAAACGCAAGCATAACTATCGCATGATGAAGGAAGTCGCCATCAACCAGGTCAGTCCCGTCGGAGTTTCTATTCAACTTGCTTTTGATTCCATCCCTGACGAACAGTTTCTTGCAACTCTAAACAATGCAGATCTTCTCGTTCTGCCATACATGACCCCACCCTATGATACGGCCGGGTCCGGATTGATAATCGACGGCACTTTGGTCGGCAAAGCATTTGTGCACAGCCAAGGCATGGCGATGGATGAGTTTTTAAATTGCGGCAATGCCGAAGCGGCTGCCACGCCCGAAGCGTTCGGCCCCATGATCGTGAACATGCTGCAACAAATTGACAAGTACGCTGCGGGAAAGGCAGAAGCTAAAGCACGCATTTTAAGAGGGTTCGATTCTGCTGGTGTTCAGTTGCGAACACTCATCTAACTGCGACAGAGCAGCTTCGAACAGAACTCAGAACTCTTCTTCCTCTCGACCATGCGGCGATATCAACGATGCAAAATAGCAATCCATCGACACAATCCTGGATGTTACGTTTTGTAACGCGCATGCTCCCGGCGCAACCATCAAGCCGCGGTGCAGATATCGACACGACGATCGCTGTCCTCACACGTCTGGTCAAGGACAGCTGGCGAGATTACCTCGGCAGATACCTCATCGCTTTTGTTTTCATGGCGCTGGTTGCGGGAACAACCGCGCTAAGCGCATGGATCATGAAGGACGTCGTCAACCGCATCTTTGTTGAACGCAATGAAGCTGCGATGACGTGGGTGCCTCTGGCCATCTTTGCAATTTTTATTGCAAAAGGCGCGGCAACGTACATGCAAGAAGTCATGCTGAGCCGCATAGGAAACAATATCATCGCCGAGGCGCAAAAGCGCGTCTACGGCCATATGCTTGAACTTGATGCCGAGTTCTACCAGTTACATCCCTCGAATGATCTCACACTACGCATCAGCCGTGGCGCGAGTTCCGCACGCGAAATGTTGAATCTCGTTGCCTTGACCCTCGGGCGGGACCTGCTGACGCTAATTGGTCTAATCGGCGTCATGATAGCAATGAATCCGTCACTGACGGCCATTGCCCTTCTTGTGGGACCCTTTGCTGCCATCGGTTTGAGAAAGTTGGTTCGGTTGGTGCAAGAGGCGGCGCGTAGTGAGGTGCATTCGCTTTCCACCATCATAGGGCTTATCCGCGAAACATCGCAGGGGCTGCGCGTTGTTAAGTCGTTTCAACTTGAACCAGTAATGCAAAAGCGAATGTTCGGCGCGATTGAAGCCGTCGAACGGCTGAGTAATCGAATTGCACGCACGCAGGCTGCTATCAACCCGATGATCGAGACGCTAGGTGGCTTGGCAATCGCGATGGTCGTCGCTTATGCTGGTTGGAGGACGTTGAGTTACTCTGAAGCGCCTGGTGAACTATTCGCTTTCATCACATCATTGATACTTGCAGCCGACCCCGCGCGACGGTTGTCGAAAATGCAGCTCCTTCTGGCGACACACGCGATCAGCGTCCGTATGATGTATGACCTGCTAGATGTGCCGCCACGCGAGCGTGAGGTATCGTCGAATCCCGATCTCGTCGTGACCGAAGGGCATATCAAGTTCGATCGTGTCAGCTTTGCCTACAAGAAAGACACGCCGATTCTGAAGGACGTCACGTTGGAAGCGTTGACAGGATCTGTTACAGCTTTGGTCGGACCATCCGGCGGTGGCAAATCGACAATTTTCAACCTGCTACTCAGGTTGTGGAACACAAGTAGCGGCCGCATCACGATAGATGGCCAAGAAATCCATAAGGTTTCATTGGCATCCCTCCGCCGGAACGTTTCGCTTGTAAGCCAGGACGTTTTCTTATTTGAGGGAACTATTCGCGACAACATTGCTGGCGGACGTGACAATGTTGATTTAGCCGACATCGAACGCGCCGCACGACTGGCACATGCGCACGATTTCATCCAGACTTTTCCTTTGAAATATGAAACTCCGGTTGGAGAGTTGGGTGGGCAATTGTCAGGTGGTCAGCGCCAGCGCATTTCCATAGCTCGGGCATTTCTCAAAAATGCGCCGATCTTATTGCTAGACGAACCTACGTCCGCGCTTGATAGTGAAAGCGAGCGTGCAGTGCAGGATTCCTTGAAGCAACTCACAAAAGGCAGAACGACGCTTGTGATCGCCCATCGATTTTCGACGATCGTCAACTCCGATCTCATCTATGTCATGCATGCGGGTCAAATTGTTGAGTCTGGCAATCACGCGACCCTATTGGCTCGTGACGCTCATTACACCAAGCTATTCGATCTACAGAAAGCTGACGGCTGATAGCGAGATAGCA
>JBKEAX010000507.1:0-3019 GCA_047972825.1 Hyphomicrobiaceae bacterium
ACGTTAGGCGTATACCACAAGCCCATCTCAAAATGGAGCGACGACTACCCCCCATGGGTAACGCCCGACCGTGATCGATTTAACCGCTCGCTTGCGTTCAACGTCGATCACGGTGACATCATTGGAGGTACCATTCGTGGTGAACAATAACTTATCGTCTGGGGAGAGGGCCAGCTGCCATACGCGTTGTCCGACCAGTATGTATTTCAATACCTTGTAGGTCTTTGCATCGATGATGGCCACCCGGTTGGAAGGGCCCAGGGCAACAAAGGCCAGACTGCCATCTTTTGTCATGCGAACCCCAACGGGCTGTATGGCGTCTGGCGTTATGCCAGCAATTTCGAATTTGATCTTTGCAACCTGCTGTCGCGTGTTGGTGTCCAATACAGTCACCGTCCCGCCGATTTCCGAGCTTACCCAGACTTGGCTTCCGTCTGCCGTGAATTCGGCGACCCTCGGGCGGGCATCAACCAAAACATTGTCGATGATCTTGTGTGTGCTGGTGTCAATGAAGTGGGCCATGTTGGTCGTTTCAGAGGTATTCACCAACACTTTTCCGTCCGGGCTCATGCCCATACCCTCAGGTTCGACACCGACGGGGATTTCGGAGAGAACCTTGTCGGTTTGAACGTCTACAACGGTAACCAGATTGTCATCCTCGTTGGCGATGTAGAGCGGATTGCCTGAAGGATGGAAGATGAACAGCTCTGGATCAGGGCCAGAGGGAAGGTGTTTGATTTTTTCGTAGGTCTTTGTGTCGTAGACCTCGACGCGGTCATCGTCGCTCGTGCAAACCAGCAGCCACTTGGCATCGTGTGACAGTGTTATGCCGCGGGGGCGTGCGCCTGTCGGGAACGTATGGACAACCTTCATGGTCTCGCTGTCGAGCACCGATACGGTGTTGTCCTTTTCATTGGAAATAAAGACCTTGTAGGCGGCAGCCGGCCACGCCCATGCGAATGCTGTTCCCGCGCTGGCAAGCAGGCTCAACGCAAATATCCTTAAAAGTTTCAATTGGGGCTCCATCGTCATCTTTTCATTCCTACCCAGATGGCATTGTGCCGTTACATGGCTGCCTGCAACCGATGCATTAATTTTGATAGGCTTTACAGGCACTCTCGGTCCTGTCGGTGCCCAGGGTGTCGAGTTCGGAGAACTGATGTAGAAACTCTTTTTGTGGTGACACGGTAACGTGCAAGTTGTCGGTCGCCAGCAATATCGGCTGGCGCAATTGCCCGTTCCATTGGCGATAGGTCAGTTTGCGACCTTTGAAAGCGGCGATCTCGAACTCTGGCGTTCTCATGTAGTCAATCAGGACTTGTGGGTCGATGGACCTTTTGCGGGTCGCAGCTTCGCCGATCGAACGCACCGCCATCCATACGTTATAATCCAGCGCGCGCATGTTGCGCTTGGCCAAACGTTTGAACCGGTTCTGAAACTGGGTTCCGCCCCATAGTTCAATTGCCGGATGCCAGCTTGTTGCGAACAGACCCACTGTGCCGATCACCGGACGCGGCTGCCAGGTGCGATAGGGAAAATAGTCGCCGAACAGGCGGCCTTCATCGATCACCACGACAACATCGTGCGCGGGTGCGTTTTGCAGAAAAGAGGGGATCTGCTGCTGAATTTGTTCGTAACCACCGTCGGCACGACGGCTGCCAACTTCGTATTTGAATTCCATCTCGCCGACGATGTTCATCCGGAATTTTTTGGCGGTTCGTTTCAGTTCCTCGGCATAAAGTTTGTCACCCGGCTCAGAGCCGGCAACTAATAGCCAGTTGGTCCATCGCTTCACCGCCATGTACTGGCCCAGGGCGTCTGCGAGCATGGCCCGTGAAGGTGCTGTGTGCTTGACATTGGCACGACAGTCCGCTTCGCGCAGCCTCTGGTCTGGCGCGCTTGCGTTGAAAATGATTGCGTCCTTGTTCGCCAGCGCATCTGAAAGCTTCAACAGCGTATCGGCGGCCATATCCGCAACAATGAACGGTTCACCTGAATCAACCTTGTCGACGACAGCAGCGACAAGCGCTTGTGGGTCCTTATTTTCCACCACGTCGAGCTTGAACGCCTGTTTCATGAATTTGCCGGTGGTGTTGTTGTCATCGACAGCCAACTGGGCTCCGGGAATGCCATCATTGTCGGGGGGTAGATCGAGCAGCGAGACGGGCAGCTGCAGGTCACGCAACTCGCGCGCCAGAACGATGTGTAGTGTTGCTACGTCCGTTTGTTCTGCTTTGACGGTGGTCGCGGCATCCGGTTTTGTAGCTTCGCCAGCTGTCGCGGAACTGTCTCCGGTCTGCGCTATGGCCGTGCTGCATGTGAACATTGCTGTCAGGACAATGAGCCAGGATCCTAAAATGCCTGCGGCGGGCCTATGCCACCCAGGAGCCCCATCGTTGCGCCTGGGTTCAGCACCTTCGGCCGTATTGACGGCTGCCATTGCATTCTTGGGCCCGCAATCCATGAGCTTGCGCCTGTCTCCGGCACATGCGCGCGACAACATGATTCCTCCTTCACGATAGCCGAGTTTACATGTAACATAGTTACATTTATGTCGATCTCAAGAGATAAAAGAATGGTGCGAATTTCACCCCTTCCCACCATTGGGCATCTTAGACTCGCCACTCCAAACCCTTGTCCCTTAGTGTCCGGCCCCTAGGGTCGGGATACTCGCCACAGGTGATGTTGCGCATGGTGAGCCTGGTAACTTTCGTGTGAAACATCGTGCATTAGACATCAACCCTGATATTTGAAATGCGCAGAGCTAACGACTTTGGCGATTGCAGGGCTGGGGAAGGGAAGAGTTCAAGGGCGCTTGATCGCCTTAGCTACATGAATAGGGGCCTTTTGGTCAGAAGCCTAATCACTTGTGTTTCAGTGGTATTTCGGGCACCCGATAGAGAATCCAATAAACAACAACACGCGGACAGACGCGTGGGAGGTCGGATGAGACATAGAATGGCATTGGTGTTGGTGGCGCTTTATGTGGTGCCAACCACCTTGTTTACCGTCTCTCATG
>JBKEAX010000562.1:0-1739 GCA_047972825.1 Hyphomicrobiaceae bacterium
TTGAAGACATGGAAAAGGCCGGTCTGCTCGCCAGGATTGAGCCGACCGCGCACACCGTGCCGCATGGTGATCGAAGCCATGTCGTCATCGAGCCTTGGTTGACGGATCAGTGGTATGTGAATGCCGCCGAACTGGCCAAGCCTGCTCTGGCTGCCGTGCGTTCGGGGCAGACCAGATTCGTGCCGGAACGTTTCGCCAACGACTATTACCGCTGGCTCGACAACATCCAACCGTGGTGCATCTCGCGGCAGCTCTGGTGGGGGCACCAGATCCCGGCATGGTACGGGCCCGATGGAGATGTGTTTGTTGCCTATGACGAAACCGAAGCGCTGCAACAGGCAAGGGAAACGTACGGCAAGTCTGTTGGCTTGGTTCGTGATGAGGACGTGCTCGACACCTGGTTCTCATCCGGGCTGTGGCCGTTCTCAACCCTTGGCTGGCCGGACGACACGCAGGAGCTGAAGCGCTATTACCCTACATCGGCGCTCGTCACAGGCTTCGACATCATCTTCTTCTGGGTTGCGCGCATGATGATGTTGGGCGTGCACTTCATGAAGGATGTGCCGTTCGGCGACGTCTACATTCATGGCCTCGTGCGTGACGGCCAGGGCAACAAGATGTCCAAGACGCGCGGCAATGTCATAGATCCGCTCGACATCATTGACGGTATCGAACTCGATGAACTCCTTGCCAAGCGCATCGCGGGTCTCGACAAGGAAAGCGCGAACCGCGTCACGCGCGACGTCAAAAAAGAATTTCCCGCGGGCATCAAGCCCTATGGCACGGACGCGCTGCGTTTCACCATGGCGGCGATGGCGGCGCAAGGCTCCGACGTCAAGCTGTCGATTGATCGCGTGGAAGGCTATCGCAACTTCGCAACCAAGCTGTGGAATGCGGCGCGATTTGCCGAGATGAATGAGTGCGTGCGCAAGACCGATTTCGATCCGGCCAGCAACAAGGAGACGGTCAATCGCTGGATTGTCGGGGAAACCGAACGGACGGCAACCGAGCTTACCGCAGCGCTGGAAGCCTATCGTTTCAATGACGCGGCCAGTGTCGTCTACGAATTTGTCTGGGGCATTTTCTGCGATTGGTATCTTGAACTGATCAAGCCGATTCTTGCTGGCAGTGAACCGGCTGCAATGGCCGAGACGCGCGCCACGACGGCCTGGGCGTTGGATCAGATATTGAAGATGCTGCATCCGTTCATGCCGTTCATCACCGAAGAGCTTTGGGCGCATATGGTCGAATATGGCGAGGGGCGTGGTAGCCTCCTGGCGCTCTCTCAATGGCCGGTATTGAGCGGCCTGGATGATGAGGATGCCCTATTTGAAATCGACTGGCTGATAAAGCTGGTGTCGGAAATTCGTTCGGTCAGAAGCGAGATGAACGTGCCTGCAGGCGCCAAAATCCCGCTTGTTATTGTTGGTGGCGATAAGGTTGCGCACCGGCGTGCCATGACCCACGGTGAGACACTGAAGCGCATGGCGCGCCTTGACGACATTGCATTTGCCGATGTTGCGCCAAAAGGCGCGGCCATGGTTGTGGCGGGTGAAACGACTGCTGCGCTACCGCTTGCAGGTTTCATCGATATGGATGCCGAAAAAGAACGTCTCGCACGTGACATCGAAAAGGCAAAGGCTGACATTGGCAAGATGGACGCCAAGCTCGGGAATCCGAATTTTATCGAACGGGCCAAACCAGAAGCTGTCGCGGATGCCCGTGCTCGCAAGGCAGAG
>JBKEAX010000032.1:0-20917 GCA_047972825.1 Hyphomicrobiaceae bacterium
CAAAGTAGTCGTCGGGGCCGGTATTGCGGATGCGGATTGAATAACGGCACATCCAGTCGCCACCCCAAGACCAGCACGACTTCGGGTCTGCCCACTTGGTCAGTTCAAGATTGGTTTCATAAGGGAATTCAGGCGGAATCCACTCCGGCGGAAGGTCGCCAGGCGGATCTTCGGGGATCTCACCCCACCATGGCGGAAGGCCGCCGAACTCTGGTGTTTCGACGCCATCGCAAGGCTGCCAGATCTCGACATCACCCATGTGTCCGGCCTTTTCGGCATCACCGAAGAAGCTGTCGTAGTCGGTGAAATAGGAGGTCATCGGCGGCACGTTTTCAGGACGCACGAGCGAGAGCGGATTGCCCTGCAGACCATGCACATCGGCATTGGCGGCAGGGTCGCCTTCTCCGTCGCCCTGAGCAAATTCGCCCGCACGCAGACGCTCACCGGTGCTCCACAAGAACTCACCACACGAGCCGGTCTTGATCATACCGGTTTCGTCGTAGGGAAAGCCGAGCGTGATACCGCCGTTGGAATGGAGATGCTCGGCCGGCAGGCCGATGGCATAGGTTTCAGGGACTGCCACCCAACGGCTATCGGTTGCGGGGTCCTCGGGATCTTCCAGGTGGTAGCGCTTGACTTCTGCTTTCTCCGGTTCGGCGAAATGCGAATAATCGTAGCTGCCACGTTGTGCGGCGCGCTCGGCCACATACATGCGGCCATCGCCGTCGAAAAGCATGTCGGAAAGCTGTGTGTCTTCAGCAGTGGTTTCGACATCAAGCTCCCATCGTGGGTCACCAGCAAAGGAGCCGTCTTCTGCAATACCAATCGACCAGACCATATGGACGGCGGTGTAGTAGAGGCGGCCTTGATGCATCGCCATGCCATGCACCCGGCGCTCGGCCTGCGTGTAGCCCCACGTTTCGGGCTTTTCTATATCAAATGCGGCTGAGGTAATGTCGGCTGTCTTGCCATCGTCGGCAATGGCGTCGAGCCCCTTGGCGGGGCGGCCATCAACACCATGATTGAAGGTGTCGACCTCTTGTCCGGTTTCATCGAGACGATGAATAAGCCCGGTGTCGAGATCGGAAACGAAGACCTGGCGGGACTTCTTGTCGAAGACGATGTCACCAAGGCCAGGTCCAGAATTGCCGGCGATCGTTGCAAATAATGCGACATCACCTGTTTGGCCATCGACACTCCAAATGGCGCCGGGAGAGCCATCGTTGTCGTCGGCAAACATGCCGGGCATCCACACGGCGCCGGCTTCACCTGTCTTGAGGCGTAGGGGGAATTCGCCGCCATTGGGATCAGGCTTGACGATATGGAGGCCGAACATAGACGTGGCGCCAAGCAGAATGTTGGGTGGAGTGGCGTTGTCTTCTGCCTCCATGATCGCGACAGAAAATACCTGCCCAATATCAGCCGCCGGGATCAGCTTTTTAATTCCAGGTGCAGCCAATTGGCCCGACGCGGGTCCGCCCATCATGCCGAGTGATTGGATTTGCGCTGAAGGGCCTTCGACGTTGATAAAAAACTGATCGAGCGGGTTCATACCCGGAACCAGCGGCGCGCCGGACGGCTGAATGCCGGAAAACCCCGTAACGACGGCGTCGCCGGCAGCAAAGACCGGTTGCTGGCCGGGATTATCCTGGGCGCGAACGCTTGAGGTTGGCAGCAGACCGGCAAGTGCAAATGCGGCAGCCGCCAGTCCGACAGCGCCGCGTGAAACGATTTTTTTTGTTGAAAACCAGAGTGTTGGCCATGGCCGGGAGGTCATGGCGGATTTGCATCTCCGCCCATTTGGCCATGCGGCGGGCGATGCCGCAGCGGGGAAATTCATTGGGTTTCTCCTTCCAAGCAATACAAAAGGGGTAAAACAGGGGCTTCCTGATGCTTGGTCGCGCTGGGCAAAGGGATGGTTCGAACGGAAATGTCCGGTCCCGAAAAATAGTTAATCTCTACAGAAGAATATCGCAGGGGTGCGACAAAATATACCCAAATGCACCAGCTAGGCTATCGCCTGGTCAGCAATCCCGCCGCGTAACGGGCGATAGAAAGTGCTGCGGTAAGGCCAGGACTTTCGATGCCGTAAAGTGCGAGTAACCCTGCAACGCCGTGCGTTTGGGGACCGTGTATGGCGAAATCTGCAGGCGGCGAAGCGGCAGGCGAGATCTTGGGACGGATGCCGGTATATCCAGGGGCCAAGCCATCCATCGGGAGGCCCGGCCACCATTGGCGGATCGCTCGGTAAAATGTTTCGCGTCGCGCTCCACCTGGATCATCGAAGGTGTAGTCGATGGAATCAATCCAAGTGACGTCCGGGCCAAATCTGGCAGAACCTTGTGCATCCAAGGTGAGGTGAATGCCCAAACCGCCAGCCCCTGGCATGGGGTAGATCAGATGGGAGAAGGGCGAACGACCATTCAGGGTGAAGTAGTGACCCTTGGCAAAATAGGTTTCAGGCGGGTGATACCCCGCCTGCACCTGCTCGCTGGCTCTGGAATCTGACTGAAAAAGGAGCGTGGCAAGTCTTGATGCGTGCAAGCCCGCAGCCAGGACCAGGCACCGGCAGGTAATAGCCTCTGTGCGACTTGCTGGCGGTGCCCCTTCGTCATCTTCGTTGTGGGCAGACTCCAGTTCAACGCGAAAGCCCGTACTATGGCGTGACAGTCTGGTGACCCGGCTCGCCAGCACAATGTCACCGCCTGCCGCCTGGAGATGACCTTCCAGCGCGAGCAGCAGTGCGTGGCTGTCAATGATTCCCGTCGAGGGAGAGAGATAAGCCGCAGCGCAGGTGAGTTCGGGTTCGATGCCTCGCGCCTCTGTGCCACTCAGGCGAACAAGGTCTTCAACGCCGTTCTTGCGCGCTTTGGAAGCAATGTCGTCAAGTTGTGGGACCTCAGATGTAGTGCAGGCGACCAGCAGCTTGCCAACCCGTTGAGCGGTAACACCATTATCAGCAGCAAACCCATAAAGCAGGCCCTTGCCTTCCACACACAAGCGCGCCTTCAAACTGCCTGGTGGATAGTAAAGTCCCGCGTGTATCACTTCGGAATTACGTGAGGACGTTTCCATACCAACGCGGGAGTGCTGCTCAAGCACAATCACGTCATGGCCAGCGGTGGCCAATTCGCGTGCGATGGCAAGGCCGATAACGCCAGCGCCAACAACGATCGTGTCAATGTCGGGCGTCATGTCATTGCCATCGACACATTACACTGCAAGGTGAAACTACTCGCGGGTTGGTGCTGATCTGGCATGGCTTGGGACCTTGCTCCAGCCTCGCGCAGCAAAAGGGTCAAACCCAACCCGCATCAGACCTACCGCTCAGCCTGACGTCGGTTGCTGCTCGCCAGGCGCCATCTCCGGCACTGGGTGTTGACTGGAGCCAACGGGTTGATGACTCTGAGCGCTTCCAGGCGCGGCAAATCCTGCCAGCGGGTCTTCAGTCCGGCGTGACTTGCCCTCGAAGTAGGCGCCCTGCTCGATGGCCAGAGTGGTATGATAAACGTCCCCTTCGACGTGGCTGGACGCCTGCATCATGACCCGCCTGGACCGGATCGATCCCATGACCTGGCCGCGAATAATGGCTTCGTCCGAAACAATCGTACCCGTGATGCGTGCGCGTTCGCCAACGATCAGGTTGGTGGCACGGATGTCGCCTTGAACCTCGCCATCGATCTGCATTTCGCCTTTCGACGTCAGATTGCCGGTGATTATGAGGTCGGGGCCTATAACGGATGGTGCGCTGCGGTCTCCCCCAGCACGCGTTGAAGAAGCAGCCGGACGCGGAGGTGTTGGAGAGCCTGCTGGTGTGGCCATGCCGCTAGGTGCTGGCTTCCCAGGCTCAGTGTCGGTTCTTTTGAAATTCGGCAACATAACTCGGTCAACCTCCGCATTACTCGCGTAAAGTACTGGCCGCCGGGTTACTAGCCCCATTGGCAAAAAGCGCTCCGGTACAAAGCAGTGGCGGCTATCACCGCTTCATGATGACACCACCTATTTTACCGCCTAGCACGACATCGGTCTTTCGTCACGATTGGAGCGTCTTACCGCTCCACTTTCCAGGCCAACGTGACTTTCCAGCCGTGAGAATAAGGGGATGACAGGTGAACATGGCGGTTGAGGGACGCTGTTGGGCGCTCGCGCGACTGTTTCTGGTTGTCATTACGAGCGCAGTCTGCCAGCCAAACCCTGGCTCATGTCATTTTCCCGGCTTGAGCGCTTTTACTGCTTCAAGCACCTTTTCGGCGTGGCCCGGAACCTTTACTTTACGCCAAACTTCTGCAATCCGACCCTTCGCATCCACCAGGAACGTCGACCGCTCCACACCCATGTACTTGCGTCCGTACATGGATTTCTCGACCCACACGCCGTAGTCTTCAACAACCCTCTTTTCTTCGTCCGCAAGGAGCGTCACGCCAAGACTGTGCTTGGTTTTGAATTTGGCATGGGAGGCAACGCTGTCGGGTGAAATGCCCAGAATGTGGGCGCCAGCAGCTTCGAATTCTGCGGCTAGCCCGGTGAAGGCCTTGGCTTCGGCAGTGCAGCCGGAGGTGTCGTCCTTGGGATAGAAAAACAGTACGGCGGGCGACCCCTTCAGCTTGCTGAGCTTTATGGTGTCGTCGCCATCCGTCGGAAGCGAAAAATCAGGAGCTTTTGCACCAATATCGGGCATCGGGAACTTGCCTTTCTTTCGACGTTTTTTGGCGAGCACATCTGTCGTGCGAAGCCGATTTACTGTTGGACGCTCTGACGCCGAGGGGGAGGCTGGCGTCCAGGACATCGGGGCACAAGCCCCAGCTTCGGGGTACCCTGTACGAGAGCATGCTGCAACCCGCGATGGCAAACGTCCGCGACGGCGTAAATGCCTATGGTTGGCAATTGTGTGTGAAAGCGGGGCACATCATTCCTGCAGGTTGTTTTTCAAGGTCGCGGGGCTAGCCGGAGCACAGACCTGACGAGGCTGTGCTCCTCATGGGTAAATGGTCGGTCGGTGGAACTGGGCGGTAAACGAAATCAGACAAGGCAGGCGCGCGCGCCATTGCGGCAGCGGCGTACCGGACCTGCTCGCCAGGTTGAACCAGTACGCTATGAGACACCGCACTGGGAGGATGATGTTCCTGCGACGCGCGGGCGTCGGGCGCTCAAACATGCCGGGCGGGGTGCGCGATTCTTCCTGTTTGCAGCGGTGCCATTCGTGGTCTTGTTTGCTCTGGCCGCCGCACTTGCAGTCGTGCGGTTGCAGCACGGCCCAATCTCATTGTCATTTTTGGTGTCTCCACTTGAGCGAAGCATCAACGCATCACTCGATGGCTATGTCGCAGATATTGAAGACGCCATCGTCATGTTCACGGATAACCACCGTCTGGAATTTCGGCTCCAGAACATTCGCTTTTCCGAACCCGATGGAGACGTGGTCGCATCGGCGCCCTTGGCTTCGCTTGAAATTAGCCGTCAGGCACTTATGCAAGCGCAACTCGCACCTTCGCGGGTTGAGCTGATCCGCCCTGAACTTTACCTGACCTATGCACCTCAAAAAGGGCTGTCGCTGAGCTTTTCGGCTTTGCGCGAGGGAACGCAGCAAGAGCTTCCCGGCGGAGTCGGTGCCGATCCGAACGCGGACAAGGACAAGGCCCCCGCACTTGAAACAAAGGATGTTTCGGATGGTGCGGCAGTCACCGCTGATGCCGAACAGCTCAAGACGATTGATTTCGGCAAATTGCTGCGTCGTACCGCGCTGGACGTACATGGCTCCGCAGGCGCCGGCTTCTTGAAGGAGTTCGGCGTTCGTGACGCTATCTTGCATGTCGTGAACCAGGGGCACCGCACCACTTGGCAGTTGCCGGAAGTCAACATTGACGTTGATCAACGCGGCGGCCGTTCGGTAATTTCAGGACGTGCCAGCATTGCCTCGGGCGAGGGGGCTTGGCGTGTCGCATTTTATACCGAAGACGTGCGCGGCCAGACGACGATCCGCGCATCAGTGCGCGATCTGGTTCCCGCCGCACTTTTCGAGCCCGGCAGCGGCGTTACGTTGTTGAGTTTTGTGGACGTGCCGGTCGGAGCCGATGTGACACTTGCGATGTCTTCCAAAGGGAGCATCGAGGCCGTGCATGTTGACGTGGGCCTTGGGAGTGGCAACATTCTCATCCGCGATGATGCTGGTCGGCTTTCGCCGGTCCCTGTACACGCTGGGCGAATGAAGCTTACCTACGACCCTGCCAAGGAAGCGATTGCCATTGCACCATCCACACTGCAGGTGGCCAGTGCTGCTGTAACATTCGAAGGGCAGGCCCAAGCTGGCGTATTCGAGGGCAAGAAGGGTTGGACCTTCAGACTTGCATCCACTGAGGGAACACTCGGAACCGGGGAATTTTCCGTACCGCCGATCGCTCTGGATCATCTTTCGCTGGATGGCCGCTTTATTCCAGCGCAAGGGCTTATCGAGATCTCAAACGCAGAAATGCAGGCAGGCGGTGCAAAGCTCGTTGCGACTGCCGAAGCAAGTGTCGATGCCAGCCGGCCTGGCGTTCGTTTGCAGGGAGCTTCTACACCACTATCGGTGCAGGCGATCAAGGCCATCTGGCCGGCTGGCTTGGCACCTGAATCGCGCAAGTGGGTGGGCGAGAACGTCATCTCGGCACAGATCGAGAGGTTCGAATTCAAGCGGGAAACCGGTGTTTATGCCGCACCCTCCGATGCTGCAACCAACGGTCGTGCGTCATTGGTTGTGGAGGTAGGTTCAGGCGCGTTCAAACCGACATTATCGATGCCGACCGTCGATGCGCCTCGCGCACTTATTACGCTCGAAAACGACCAGTTTGAACTGACAATTCCAGAGGGCACGATGCGTCTGCCCTCCGGCAAGACGATAGCGCTCAACGCCGGGCAACTCATCTCAGAAAACATCAACGCAGAAATTTCCGACGCGAAGCTATCCTTCAAGGCTTCATCGGATGTGATGGCGTTCACAGAAGTGATGCAAGCCGACCCCATCCGTCTGATTGATCCCGATACGCTGCCGTTCAAGGATGCCTCAGGCAAGATGGTGCTGGAGACGTCGCTCGAATTTCCTATGCATGATGAGCTGAAATTTGCGGCAATCAAGAAGACGGGAACGGCCAGCCTGAAGGATGGTCGGATCAAGGACCTCATGGACGCATATGATGTCCAGGGGCCAGCGTTGCGTTTGCTTTCTCAGATGGCGCTATCGATGCAAAGGGCGAAGCCATCGTCAAGGGGGTGCTGGCGAAAATATCGTGGCAGCACATATTCGGCGCACCGGATGACCGCCAGCCGCCTTTGCGGATTACGGCAACGCTGGACAATACGGACCGCCGACAGCTTGGTTTCGATCTGGATCACCTTCTGCAAGGTGTTGTTCCGGTTGACCTGCAGGTCGTGCCGGGAACCGCACCCGGTGAGCGCAAACTGCACGTGCGTGCCGATCTGTCAGGTGCCGAACTCAAGGTGCCGGCAATCGGCTGGCGCAAGGCGCCGGGGCGTTCGGCGTTTGCGGAGTTTGACATAGCAACGGCACCGCAAGGCAAGCAAGAACTGCAAAACCTGCGCATCGCTGGCGACAACATTGCTGTTGAAGGGTGGGCATCGCTAACGGCTGATCACAGCCTGTCTGAATTTTATTTTCCAAACTTCTCCGTCAATGTCGTGACACGGCTGGACGTGCAAGGGCGGCGCGGTACCAACGATATATGGGACATAAAGGTGCGAGGATCGACCCTTGATGGGCGAGACTATTTCCGGTCCTTGTTCACAGTTGGCCGAGGTGGTGAGGGTGCGGCGCAAAGCGGCAAAGGCGGCGTCAATGTCGACGCGCAGATTGATAATGTCCTGGGCTTTTCTGATACATCCTTGCGCGGGTTGAAGGTGAAGATTCAAACCCGCAACGGCAAGCTGGCGGAGCTGGATGCGCGCGGTACTTATGATGACACGGGGGCACCGCTGGCGGTGGTCCTGGATCGCGACAGCAGAGGGCGTCGGCGTATCCGCGCCGACTCGACCGACGCTGGCCGCGCGCTGAAGTTGATCGGGTTCTACCCCAACATGCAGAACGGTCGGGTTCGCCTGGAGCTGAACGTGGATGCAAGTGGAGACGCTGAAAAATCCGGAACGTTATGGGTTGAGGACTTTCGCGTGCTTGGTGACCCGATTGTGTCTGAGGTCGTCTCCAGCGGCGTCAACGAAAGCCGGCCCTCCATCGGCGGCAAGACACGGGTCGTGCGCGAAGTCTTTCAGTTCGACACCATGCGCGTACCCTTCTCAATCGGCCATGGTCAATTCGTAATGAACGATGCCTACATGAAAGGCCCGCTACTTGGCGGCACCCTCAGGGGCAAGGTTGATTTCAATACATCGAAGGTCAACCTTGGCGGCACCTATATTCCGCTGCAGGGCCTCAACAATGCATTCGGTCAGATACCGCTGCTGGGACAAATCCTGTCTGGACCACGCGGGGAGGGAATCTTCGGCATTACGTTTGCCGTCACCGGAGCGACGTCTGATCCGCAGGTTATCGTCAACCCACTTTCCCTGGTGGCGCCCGGCATCTTCCGGGAAATCTTCCAGATGACGAACCCATCACCCAAAGTGCAGGTGGTGGCTCCTGAGCGGGATGGCAAACGTAGGCGTAAGAACCGCTCGGACGCCCCAACCGCGCCTGGCACGACGATCGACGGCTGGTCTTCCGATACCAAGAGGAAATAGGGCGTAGCGGTAAAGGTGAAATAACCCTGCTGCCGCCATAAACCTTGCCCTGCGCCAAAGTAAGCCGGCCCCACGCAAAAGAAAGCTTCCCTCACACAGGCTTCAGCAGCACATGCTTTTTCTTGCCAAGTGAAAGCTTGATAACACCCTCGCCCGTGAGATTGGCTTCTGTCAGCGATAGTTTTTCATCCCCGATCGGGTCATCGTTGACTTTGGCGCCACCCCCCTTGATCTGCCGGCGCGCCTCGCTGTTTGATGTAACCAGTCCAGCGGCAACAAAAGCGCCAAGCACACCGAAGCCGGCAGCTAGATCGCTTTTCGAAATCTCTATGGTGGGCAGGTCTGCGGAAAGCTGCCCTGCTTCAAATGTCTTGCGTGCGGTTTCAGCGGCGGCTTGTGCCTTTTCCCGGCCGTGCATCATCGCAGTGGCTTCGGTTGCCAGAACCTTCTTGGCTTCGTTGATCTCGTTGCCACCGAGATTACTCAACTTCTCGATTTCACTCATCGGCAAGGTCGTAAATCGCTTCAATAGGTTCGATACTGCTGCGTCTTCGACATTGCGCCAGAATTGCCAGTAGTCATAAGGCGTCAGTTGGTCCTCGTTAAGCCAGACGGCGCCTGCCGCCGTCTTACCCATCTTTATTCCCGCGGAGGTCAGCAACAGCGGGCATGTCAAACCATAGAGCTGTGAGGTGCCCATGCGACGCCCCAGGTCAATGCCCATTACGATGTTGCCCCACTGATCGGACCCACCCAGTTGCATGTTGCAACCATAGCGCCGGTTGAGTTCGACAAAGTCATAGGATTGAAGAAGCATGTAGTTGAACTCAATGAATGAGAGTTCGTGCTCGCGTTCCAGGCGCAGGCGTACTGAGTCCATCGTGAGCATACGATTGATGGAGAAGTGCCGTCCGACATCGCGAAGGAATGAAATGTAATTAAGTTTCGCCAACCACTCCGCATTATCGACCATGATGGCATCTGTCGGAGCCGAACCGAATTCAAGCAGCCGTTCGATGCCGGACTTCATGGATGAGGCGTTGGCTTCGATTTCCTCAATCGAACGCATCTGGCGGGTCTCATCCTTGCCAGAGGGATCGCCGACGCGGGTCGTGCCACCGCCCGTCAATGCAATAGGTTTGCCCGCACCGGTCGCCTGTAGCCAATGCAGCATCATGATCGTGGTCAAATGTCCGATATGCAGCGATGGGGCCGTGGCGTCGTATCCGGCATAGGCGACGAGTTCACCCTTGAGCGCAAGTTGGTCAATGCCGGCTTCGTCCGAGCACTGGTGAATGAAACCGCGCTCGTTAAGAACGTTGAGAAAATCGGACTTGAATTTGTTCATGTGTCTCGTCGTCGGGTGTTGGCCTCGGCCCGTATTTCACAGATGGTTCGGGCAAGGAAGCTAGGTTTGGTGTAGGATCGCCGGAATCGACGGCACCATGCACGAGGTTGGATGATTTGGGCAAGCTTAAGCGGGCAATCGGGTTGATGAGCGGTACGTCGATGGACGGCATCGACGTAGCATTGATTGAAACGGATGGGGATGGTGAGCTGAGACGTGGCCCCTCATTCACTTTTCCCTATTCCGATGCATTCCGGCGGCGCTTGGCACAAGCAGCTGTTTCAGCCAAAGGTTTGCAGGATCGGACCGCACGTCCAGGCGTTCTCAGAATTGCCGAACAATATTTGACAGATCTGCATGCCGAGGCCGTATCCCAGTTTCTTGAGGACATTCAACTTAGTCACGACAAAATCGACGTCATTGGTTTTCACGGTCACACAGTCCACCATGCGCCACAAACACGGCTGACGGTGCAGTTGGGGGATGGCGCGCGTCTCGCCAGGCTGACCAGCATTCCAGTGGTCTATGACATGCGCGCCGCCGATGTCAGTGCCGGTGGCGAAGGCGCCCCGCTGGCACCGGTTTACCACAAGGCACTGGCTCTGAAGCTTGGCAAGCGTCCTGCGGCCTTTGTGAACATCGGTGGGGTAGCAAACGTCACCTACGTTGGCGTTGAAGGCGACCTGGTCGCGTTTGACACCGGTCCGGGTAACGCCCTTCTGGATGACTGGATGGCTCTGCATTCAGGGGCAGCTTATGACGCTGATGGTGAAACGGCGCTCAACGGAACCGTTGACGAAGCGTTGTTGCACGAGGCGTTGATGGCGCCCTATTTTGCTGCGCCGCCGCCAAAGTCCCTCGACCGTGGCGCGTTTTCCCTGAAGCCTTTTTCAGCACTTTCTCTCGCCGAGGGAGCTGCAACGCTGGCGGCCTTGACAGTTGAAGGCATTGTCCGCGGACGCGAGCACTTTCCCGCAGAACCTGAGATCTGGGTGGTTTCTGGAGGCGGAAGAAAGAACCGGGCCATCATGACCCGTCTGGCCGAACGTGTCGAAAATGCAGTAGTTCCGATAGAGGCGCTGGGACTCAATGGCGACAGCGTCGAGGCGGAGGCATGGGCCTATCTGGCGGTGCGCGCCCTCGAAGGACTGCCACTGAGCTATCCCAACACGACGGGTGTTAACATGCCGATCAGCGGCGGCGTGGTCGCCCATCCCTAGAGCATGTTTAGCTGAAGTGTGGCGCGGTTCGGCGTGAAAAACTTGGCTCATGCAAAGAGCATGTTTAGCCCTGGATTTATGAGGAATCGGTCAAACTGGTTCCACCTTATCTCAGGGACCAAAGATTCAAGGTCTCAATCACTCCAAAGTATCAGCGCAAATGCATTTGCGCTGATATGCGCTTATGCGTCGCCGTCATTTGCGTCATCTGCGTCGCCGGACGACTCATTTTCCGCCGCCGGCTCAGCCACCACCTCCTTGGGGCGCTCAATCGCGCGGGGTGGTTCGCGGTCCTTGTCCTTGAGGCGTTTGGTCTCGCGTTCTTCAGCATCTTTGATGAGGCGCATGTCGAGGTAGCCGCCGACGGAATCAGTCAGTTCGTCGATCTTGTCCTGGAAGAAATGGTTTGCACCTGGCACGATCTCATGATCGATCTTGATGCCGCGTTGTGTCTTGAGCTTGACGGTCAGTTCAGCGACCGATTGGGATGGTACGACCCGGTCCTTGTCGCCGTTGATCATGAGGCCCGATGATGGGCATGGCGCCAGAAATGAGAAATCATAAAGGTTCGATGGTGGCGCAACACAGATGAACCCGTCGATTTCGGGGCGTCGCATCAAAAGCTGCATGGCAATCCAGGTGCCAAAGGAAACACCCGCGATCCAGCAGTATTTAGCATCCGGTTTTACCAGCTGCAGCCAGTCGAGTGCGCAGGCGGCGTCCGCTAATTCACCCGGACCGCCATCCCAATACCCCTGCGAGCGTCCAACGCCGCGGAAATTGAACCGCAATACCGAAAACCCACGCGCGGCGAACGTATGATAGAGCGCGTAAACAACCTGATTATTCATGGTTCCGCCGAACTGCGGATGAGGATGCAGTACGAGCGCAATTGGACTGTCGGAACGGCTCTCGTGGTGGTAGCGAGCCTCGATGCGCCGGCCTTCTGGGCCGTTTATGATCAACTCAGGCATTGGTTTCCATGGTTTGAGCTGGGTCCAGTGTGCCGGGCTGTTGCCTGGACGAGAACCAGCGCGTTACTGCGATTTTGGTGAACGCGCCTATTGGCGCGATGGTTTGTAGCGATAAAGTTCCAGCTTTCATCTGCGATTCAACGAACCCATGAACATCGTTTTTACTAATGACCATTCTACGGTAATCATTTGAAATAACGACATTTACTTGTGCATTGCGGCGTTGCGTCTTGGTGCCTTAAACCAAAAGCTGGGCCATGCCCCTCGCGGGCGTTGCGACAAAAGCAACACCGGCGGCGCTTAATACTTGACTTCACTAATCGGAATTTTCATAGTCTCCAGACATCTTTAGAATGGTTCGAAACAAGTGAATCGAGCGTTGGGCATCCCTGCAAGTGGCGCTTTCTAGCACATCCGCAAGTGTTGAATGCAAGCCTGATCGCGCTGAACATTGTTTTGTGGTTCGGGGGCCTCATTCCTAGGTAGGTAGGCCGGACTTCCTAGGCAGGCCGGAATTGTCAACGAAGGGCAGGTGTTGTCGTGGAGTTGAATACCAAGGGTCGTTACGCGGTGATGGCGATGGCAGATCTCGCCAAGCATCAAAGCGACGCAGCGGTGCCGCTGTCGCAGATCGCCGAGCGCCAGCAACTTTCCCTGTCCTATTTGGAGCAGATCTTCCTCCGGCTTCGTCGGGCTGGTCTTGTGGAAAGCTTGCGCGGTCGCACTGGTGGCTACCGCCTGGGACGCCCTCCACATGAAATCGCGGTCGGCGAAATCATGGCGGCAGTGGAAGAAGAAACACGCATGACCCGCTGCATGGACGGTGGCCTTGGCTGCCTGGGTGAGGAGCGCTGTCTGACGCACAAGCTATGGGCGGGTCTTGGCGGACATATAGCGGCGTTCTTGTGGAGTGTCAGCCTCGACGAAGTTCTGGGCGGCATACCGCATGAGAAATTGGCTTCGCGCCAAGGGCTCAAGCGCACCGGACAAAATGTGGAATTGGCGGCAGAATGAGCCTTTCGCGCACATATCTTGATTATAACGCAACTGCACCTTTGCGACCCGCGGCTCGCGAGGCAGTGCTCAATGCGCTTGATGCATTCGGCAATGCGTCTTCCGTGCATGCGGAAGGGCGTGGTGCGCGAAGTGTTATTGAACGTGCGCGCAAGGAAGTTGCGGCGCTTGTCAGCGCAGATGCCCGCAACGTCGCTTTTACAAGCGGCGCAACGGAAGCCTTGAACTGGGCGTTGTCGGCACCGTGGAAAAAGGTCCTGCTTTCCGCGGTGGAACACCCTGCCGTTATCGCGCCAGCGGAACGTTCGGGCGCTCGAACGGTCTTCATTCCTGTCGATGCGAACGGTCTCGTTGACCTTGAGCGATTTGCAGAATTGCTTCGCGTCCAGGTTGGGGAGGACAGCGAACAGGACGGCGTGCTGGTTGCCGTGCAATTGGCAAACAACGAAACCGGTGTGGTGCAGCCAATTGCTGAAATTGCTCGTCTCGTGCATGAGCACGGAGCAAAGCTGTTGGTCGATGCCGTGCAGGCGGCAGGCCGCGTCAAGATTGATATAGTGACGCTCGGTGCTGATTATCTGGTGGTTTCCTCGCATAAAATGGGCGGACCAACCGGCGCAGGTGCGTTGGTGCTTGGGAGTGCTGCAGACAATGAGTTGAAGCCACTCATCGTCGGTGGCGGACAGGAACGCAATAAACGCGCGGGAACGGAGAGTGTCGCCGCCCTTGCAGGGTTTGGTGCGGCTGCAATTGCCGCACAAGATGACTTGTCGCGCGTCGCCGATTTTGCATCGCTCAGGGATGAACTGGAAGCGCGCCTCACGGCAGCCACGCCTGCACTTGCAGTCATCGCACGGTCAGCACCGCGGCTTTGCAATACCAGCCTTGTCGCACTCGAAGGTGCAAGCTCGGAAACAACCGTGATAGCGCTTGATCTCAACGGCGTTGCAGCGAGCGCGGGTTCTGCTTGCAGTTCAGGCAAGACGGCACGTTCGCCAGTGCTTGCGGCCATGGGTGTCAGCCCCGATATGGCCAAGTGTGCGGTGCGGTTCAGCCTTGGCTGGGCGACAGATCAGAAGGATATCGCTGCGTGTGATGTCGCATGGCGGCGGGTGATGAAATCACGAGGCGGCGAACGCCAGGTGGCCTGAAAAGGCTTGCCGGTTTGCACACAGAATTTGAATTTGTAAGGAGACGACGATGGCAGCGGTCCAGGAGACCATCGATCAAGTCAGGAAGATCGACGTTGACCAGTACAAGTATGGTTTTGAAACCCATATCGAGACGGTCAAAGCGCCCAAGGGGCTCAACAAGGATATCGTTCGGTTCATTTCCGAAAAGAAGAATGAACCTGCCTGGATGCTGGAATGGCGTCTGGACGCTTTTGAGCGCTGGCAGACGATGAGCGAGCCGAATTGGGCGAAGGTGTCTTATCCAAAGATCGATTTCCAGGATCTTTACTACTACGCCGCGCCCAAATCGATGGAAGGTCCCAAGAGCCTCGACGAGGTCGATCCGGAACTGCTGGAGACCTATCAGAAGCTCGGCATTCCGCTCAAAGAGCAGGAAATCCTTGCGGGTGTACGCAAGCAAGGCGAGCCGAGCCAGATTGACGAGGATGCCGACGGCTATACCAACATGGCCGGCAAGGTGGCCGTGGATGCCGTATTTGACAGCGTTTCTGTTGTGACGACCTTCAAGAAGGAACTGGCCAAGGCCGGTGTCATCTTCTGTTCGATTTCCGAGGCGATGCGCGAGCATCCCGAACTGGTCCGCAAGTATCTCGGTTCAGTCGTCCCGAAGTCGGATAACTTCTACGCGGCGCTCAACGCAGCGGTCTTTTCTGATGGTTCGTTTGTCTATGTGCCCGAGGGCGTGCGTTGCCCGATGGAGCTTTCGACATATTTCCGCATCAACGAAAAAGACACCGGCCAGTTCGAGCGCACGCTCATCATTGCCGACAAGGGCGCCTATGTGAGCTACCTGGAAGGCTGCACGGCGCCGACGCGTGATGAAAATCAGCTGCATGCCGCCGTGGTGGAACTCATTGCGCTGGATGACGCGGAGATCAAGTACTCCACGGTTCAGAACTGGTATCCGGGCGACAAGAACGGCAAGGGCGGCGTCTACAACTTCGTTACCAAGCGTGGTGACTGCCGTGGCCGGAATTCCAAGATTTCTTGGACGCAGGTGGAAACCGGTTCGGCGATCACGTGGAAGTATCCAAGCTGCATTTTGCGCGGCGACAACTCGCGCGGCGAGTTCTATTCCATTGCGATCTCCAATGGCCGTCAACAGATCGACAGCGGCACCAAGATGATTCATCTGGGCAAGAACACCACCAGCCACATCATCTCCAAGGGCATTGCCGCCGGTCGTTCCGAAAACACCTATCGCGGGCTTGTCTCGGCACACCGCAAGGCAACCAACGCACGCAACTTCACCGCTTGCGACAGTCTGTTGATTGGCGACAAGTGTGGCGCGCATACCGTGCCATACATCGAGGCGAAGAATGCAAGTGCGCACTTCGAGCACGAGGCGACGACGTCCAAGATCTCGGAGGACATCCTGTTCTACTGCATGCAGCGCGGGCTTACTGAGGAGGAGGCCGTGGCGCTGGTCGTCAATGGATTTGTCCGCGACGTCCTTCAGCATTTGCCGATGGAGTTCATGGCCGAAACGCAAAAGCTGATCGGTATCTCACTCGAAGGCAGCGTGGGTTGAGGCACGATGGCTGGGAGTAGCAACGCGTATTGGTTCAAGCCCAAGCACCACGGCTATGGCGCGACGCCGACGACGTGGCAGGGCTGGCTGGTGACGGCGGTTTTTGCTGTTGCCCTCGGGGTAGGCTCGGTTGTGACGATGCTGGCGCTTCGTGATAGCGGGTCAATCCTTGGGTACGCGGTCTGGTTCTTCGCGGTGCTGGCAGCCGTATATGCCTTTACAAGGTTCACGCGCACGCGCACAGACGGCGAATGGGCGTGGCGCTGGAAAGGGCAGAAGTATGCCGATGTGTACGATCCCGAAAAGCAGCAGCGCTGTGAGTGAGCAGGTTTGCGAAATTCACCGTAGCCGACTGTTTCCGACATGACACGAAGGGTAGTTTGAAGGATTGAGATGATGGTGCAGCAGGAGGTCAAGACAAGGGTTTATTGGAAGCTCGTAACTGTCCTGCTAGCTGCAATTGCAGTGCTGGTGACCCTGCTTGGATCGATCGGCGCGGTGTCAGACTGCAACGAAGCGGGAACCGGCTTGTTTGGGCAATTCCGGTTGTGGCATCCCAACTGCCGTGTTGGAACGGACCCGGTGCCAACATCGCTCTTATTTCTGCCGCCGCTCATCGCCCTGCTGGTCGTTGCGGTCTGGCGCAAACTGAAACGCGGCACGGGCTGATAGGCCCGCCGTAACAAACAAATACACAAGACATAAGAAATACGGACGGATTGAGATGCTCGAAATTAAGAACCTTCATGTGAAAATTGCCGATGAAGACACCGAGATCCTGAATGGGATCGACCTTGTCGTGCCGAAGGGGGAAGTGCACGCCATCATGGGGCCGAACGGCTCGGGCAAGTCCACGCTTGCTTATGTGATCGCCGGTCGCGAGGACTATGAGGTGACGGACGGCGACGTTCTGTGGAACGGTGAATCCGTCCTGGACATGGAGCCCGATGAACGGGCTGCAAAAGGCGTGTTCCTTGCTTTCCAGTATCCCATGGAAATTCCGGGCGTTGCAGGACTCACGTTTCTTCGCACCGCGACCAATGCCGTGCGCAAGAAGCGCGGCCAGGACGAATTGACGACGCCCCAGTTCATGAAGCTGGTGAAGGAAAAGGCAGCCAGCCTGAACATCGACGTCGATATGCTGAAGCGTCCGGTCAATGTCGGCTTCTCCGGTGGTGAGAAGAAGCGCTCCGAGATTTTGCAGATGGCAATGCTCGATCCCTCGCTATGTGTGCTGGACGAGACGGACTCCGGCCTTGACATTGACGCACTCCGCATTGTTTCGGATGGCGTCAACGCACTTCGCGGCCCCGATCGCGCCATGCTTGTCATCACGCACTATCAGCGGCTGCTGGACCACATCGTTCCCGATAAGGTGCACGTGCTTGCCCACGGCAAGATCCGCAAGTCGGGCGGCAAGGAGTTGGCATTGGAGCTGGAGAAGTCTGGCTATGCAGAGTTCCAGAAAGATGCCGCTTGAGGCGAATGCCGCAGTATAGCAAACCGGACGCAGGAAATGCGCGAGCGGGTGACAAACCGTTTTGAGCGCTGAGGAGGCGCTACATGAGCGTGGCAGTAATGAAAACAAAGGCCGAGACGGCGCTGGCGGAGGCATTTGATGGCGTTGCCGACGCCTTGCCCGGTGGTGACAAGGCGAAGTCCGCGCGTGCCGCGGCAATCGGTCGTTTTGCCCAAAACGGCCTGCCGAATCGCCGGATCGAGGAATGGAAATATACTGACATCAAGGGCGCCATAAAAGAGGTGCTGCCGCTGGCAGTTGCAGACCAGACCAAGACGACCATTGCAGACGTCATCGTTGCGATGGGTGCGCTGGGACGTCTGGAGGTGCCACGCTTCGTGCTCGTGAATGGCCGCTATCGTAAGGAACTTTCAAATCTGGACGGCCTGGATGGTGTGACTGTGGGGTCATTTGCCGATGCGCTTTCCAGTGACGCTGCTGCTGCGGCGCTCGCCATTGGTGAAGAGGATCGCGGGACGGATGCGGTGCTCGCGCTTAATTCTGCCTACGCCACGGACGGTGTCGTTATAGATGTCGCGGCTGGTGCCAAGGTCGGAGCGCCCCTGCTGGTCGTGCACGTCAGAGCCGGTAATCGGCCGCAGCGTTACGTAACTCGCAATCAGATCAGTGTTGGTGATGGCGCACAGATCACGATCGTCGAGATGTTCATTGCGGTGCCGGGATCTGCGGTCGAGGCGCTGATCAACACCGCAAGCGAAGTTCATGTCGGGTCTGCCGCAAACGTCAATCACATCAAGGTCACGACGGATCTGGGTGCTGCCACGCATCTCGTCAACTGGCTCGTGGAAATGCAAAGTGATGCCGTCTATCGCGGTTTCCACTATACCTCGGGCGTTGGGCTGGCGCGCAATCAGGTGCGCGCGACGTTCAAGGGCGAGGACGTCAAGCTCGACCTGTCAGGAGCGTTCCTGGCGCGCAATGCCGAGCACATCGATACCACGCTGTTCGTCGATCATGCCGTGCCTGCAGGCGAAAGCCGTGAGCTGTTCAAGGGCGTGCTTGATGATGAAGCCCGCGGCATCTTCCAGGGCAAGGTTGTCGTTCGGCCGGACGCCCAGAAAACAGACGGCAAGCAGATGGCGCAAGCCTTGATGCTTTCGGAAACATGTGAGTTCGATTCCAAGCCGGAACTGGAAATCTATGCCGACGACGTTGTTTGCGGTCATGGCTCGACTTCTGCTGCAATAGATGAAGACCTGCTGTTCTACCTGCGTGCGCGAGGCATCCCGCTGGATGAGGCGCGTGCCTTGTTGATTCAGTCCTTTATCGGTGAGGCAATCGACAAGGTGGAACATGAAGGCGTGCGTGAAGCGCTGATGAACGAGGCGGAAATCTGGCTTGCGGCTGGAGCCAGAAATAAGGGGTAGCTCTGTGGCGGATAGAGGCCCGATTGCGGGCGCTTTCCTCGCGGAGCAAGTGATGCGGAGCTGGGCGGCGCGCAGTTTGCGTGACTTGCTATCGGTATAACGAGAACACTGGACTGAACGCATGGCCATAGAGACGCGCGAGAGAACCGTAGCAGGCCACCAGCCGGGGGCAGGTGACTACGACGTCGAGAGGATCCGCGCCGACTTCCCGATTCTCTATCGGGAGGTCCATGGCAAGCCGCTGGTCTACCTCGACAATGGTGCATCGGCGCAAAAGCCGACGAGCGTCATTGAAGCGATGGATCACGCCTATCGTTTCGAATACGCCAACGTGCACCGTGGCCTGCATTATCTATCCAACACGGCAACGCAGAAATTCGAGGATGCCCGCGAGACAGCGCGCCGGTTCCTCAACGCGCCTTCAACCGACGAAGTCATTATTACGCGCAACGCGACAGGCGCGATCAATCTTGTTGCGCAGTCGTTTGGCGGCATGGTGATCGGTGAGGACGACGAGATCATCCTGTCGATCATGGAACATCATTCCAATATCGTGCCCTGGCATTACCACAGGGAACGAAACGGAGCGGTTATCAAGTGGGTGCCGATCTCCGATGACGGCGAGTTCCTGCTTGATGAATTTGCGCGTCTCATAACGCCTCGCACCAAGATGGTTGCGATCACCCACATGTCGAACGTTCTTGGAACCGTTGTGCCAGTCAAGGACGTGATCCGCATCGCCCATGAGCACGGCGTGCCGGTCTTGGTGGATGGCAGCCAGGCCGCGGTTCATATGCCTGTCGACGTGCAGGACCTGGACTGCGATTTCTACGTGTTTACCGGGCACAAGACCTACGGGCCTTCGGGCATTGGCGTGCTCTATGCAAAAAGAAAGCACCTTGATGCCATGCCACCCTACGAAGGCGGTGGCGAGATGATCGAGAGTGTGACGGTGGACAACGTCACCTATGGTGTAACGCCCCACAAATTCGAAGCCGGGACGCCACCGATTGTCGAGGCAGTCGGTTTGGGCACCGCGCTCAACTACATGATGCAGGTCGGGCGTGAAAGAATTCAGGCCCACGAGAATACGCTGCGCGATTATGCGCATGAACGCCTCGGTGAGTTCAATTGGCTGAAGATCCATGGGCGCGCGCCGGGCAAAGGCGCGATTTTGTCGTTTACCGTCGATGGGCTTCATCCCCACGACATCTCGACGCTGATTGACCGTTCCGGTGTCGCTGTGCGGGCGGGGCATCACTGTGCTCAACCACTCATGGAGCGGATCGGGCAGACGGCAACCTGCCGTGCATCATTTGCGATGTACAACACGAAGCAGGAAGTGGATGCGCTTGCGGATGCCCTTATTCGTGCGCACGAGTTGTTCGCATGAACATGATAGACAAGGAGCGCGACATGAGTACCGCCCCTATTCATCACACCATTGATTCACCGCGCGCCGAAAGCACCGGCGAGGGCGGTGCTGGTGGGGCGTCCGGCAAGACAGGTGAGGGCCCCCAAGAGCACCCTCGCTCTGTAGGAGCAAATGACAGGCCGCTAAATCCGGGCTTTGACATGACGCAACCGCAGGAACTTGCGCCCCGCGATGAAGTACCTTCTGCTGAGGCGAGCGCTGCCACACCTCCCGCCGTTGGCGAGGGTGGCACACCGGTTGAGGGCTCGGCACTTTCCCGCGAGCAGCTCGCGCAAATGACCGACGATATCATTGCCGCGTTAAAGACTGTGTATGATCCCGAAATTCCCGCTGACATCTACGAACTGGGCCTGATCTATAAGATCGACATCAACGATAGCCGCGACGTGGAAATCGATATGACGCTGACCGCGCCCGGATGTCCCGTGGCAGGGGAAATGCCGCAGTGGGTGGAAAATGCAGTGCGCTCCGTGGCGGGCGTCGGTGAGGTAACCGTCAATCTCGTTTTTTCACCGCCATGGGACCCCAGCCGCATGTCCGACGAAGCGCGTCTGGCATTAAATATGTT